>JAEZLB010000011.1 GCA_023435945.1 Pseudomonadota bacterium
GATCGAACCCATCCATGCCCTCACCCTGAGTTGACATCACCCCATTGCTTCTCCTGCGCAAAAGTCAGACAATTTTTCCGGGAAGGCCTTTTATGTCGCCCCCTCTAAGCAAGGAGGATTACCATGCTCGATCTGCAAGCGGTTATCGACTTGATGCAGCAAGTGGAAACGGAAGATCCCATCGACTGGGACATGCTGAACATCGACGAGGAAGATGCGACCCGCCTGATCGCCAGCTCCCTGCTTGAACATTATGAAAATAATATCCGCCCCCTGGAGGCAACCGAGCGCGATTACGTCGTTGTATCGGCAATGGGCAAGCTGGCGCTAGAGAACTTCGCACTCAACATGAAACTGCTGCAAGCCCGGCGCTGAAACTCCGGTAAGCGCTACCACGCCGCAGTAAAAGGCCGCACCGACCGCCATCGCTTCACATAGTTTGCAGTTTGCTATATGATCCCTTCTATATGTCGTAGCGTTTAACTATTCCGGCGGCGTGGCGCAGCAGGAGAATTCAGCCAGCATGGGCCACCGATTGTCATCGCCCGGACCCCTACCTGAGCTCCCTCGCCTATACACTCCCAAAGTTTTGTTCCATCTCAGGCAGCAATGCCAAGGGATGCTCACGTCGCTTAGAAAATCAGGACATCGAAGGATGCCCCGGAAAATGATAAGGAGCGGTAAATGGATTTTGAATTATCAGAACGTCTAGCGAACAAACTGCTAGGGCAAATCGACAAGAATTCACCGCTAGGCATGCGACTGGCAGAGCACAGCGTGTTCCATGGGAAGATCATGGTGCCGAGCAGCCTGTTCGAACCGCAGACACTGAACCTTCTTCATGAATTAGCCGAAGCCGAAGGCAATCACACCCTGAAGCTGCAGGTTTCCGCCCAGCTGAACATCATGAACGATCCGGAAACCAAGCGGAACTGGCGCATCCATGAAGTCGTCCATGGACTGCTCTCCTATTTCACCAAGGATGCCATCGACGGCTGGCTCTATCGCCGCAGCAAGGACGGTGTACTGCTACCCTGGCTGATTAACGAAGTGCGCTATATCGTGCCGCGCGAGGGCAAGCCTTACATCATCATTCGCCTGGCAGCGAACACGATACGCGCAGCGCATCGCGATGCGGCAGAAGACCAGCGCAGCCATGAAGCAGCGATGACCACGGCCATCCTGATCAATGCCAATGACGTGGCCAAGCGCACGATTCCGGAAATGCTGGCCGAGCAGGGTTATTACAAGGAAAGTCCGGAATTCAAGCGCGAATACGAAAAGCATGCTGCTCGCTTCCTCGAATTCCAGCCTCAGTTCGGCAAACAGTTCGTCTACAAGAAAGCCGCACTGATCACGCCTGACAAGCACAAGGTAGAACTGATTCGCCTGAAAGAAGGCTTGAGTGCGAAATGCGTGAACGATGAAGAAACGCTGGAACGCCAATTCCGCCTGACGGCCAATGCCGACTTCTGGCGCGAACAAGGCATCTCGCATGGCTTCGACCGCATTCCGCTGCATTGTTACCTGTATCTGTTCCACCTAGAACTGCATCACCACATCTGGGTACACGTGCAGAATCTGGAAGAATACAAATACAAGCCTGAGTTGCGCGAAAAACTCATCCTGCCGCAGGACCACCGCGACCTGATCGACATCCTCACCTCGGATATGAACGTGCTGATGGAAGATATCGTGGAAGGGAAATCCGGCGGCACCACCATCCTGTGCATGGGTGCACCTGGCCTGGGCAAAACCCTGACGGCCGAGGTGTATTCAGAAGTGGTAGGCAAGCCCCTGTACCGCGTGCACTCAGGGCAACTGGGCACGACCGCTGCTTCAGTGGAAAAAACACTGTCGGAGATCCTGCAACGCGCAGCGCGCTGGGATTCCATCCTGTTGCTGGACGAAGCCGACGTGTATATCCGCTGCCGCGACAACGATGTGCAGCACAACGCCATCGTCGCCGAATTCCTGCGCACGCTGGAATACTTCAACGGACTGCTGTTCATGACCACCAACCGTGTCAACGACGTGGACGATGCCATCCTGTCGCGCTGTATCGCGATCATCAAGTATGAAGCGCCAAGCAAGGACGATGCGCGTCGCCTGTGGAGATCGCTGGGTGAGCAATTCCAGGCCGAGATGTCGGACGAACTGATTGAACGCCTGACCACCATCTTCCCGCAAGCCAGCGGACGCGACATCAAGGAATTGCTGAAGCTCACTTCGCGCTTCTGCAAGAGCAAGAACCTGCCGCTCTCGGAGGACGCCTTCAAGGCTTGTGCGGTATTCCGTGGCAAGATCTGAGCGACCTTCAGGGCATAAAAAAATCGCCGCTTATGCGGCGATTTTTCTTTTACGTCTTGCTCTCAGAACCTGAAATGCAATGATTTATTTACAGGACCAGGTCACTTGTCAGCCTTGGCATTCATGAAAAAATCCATGGCAAGCGCTACGATGGGCGGATGGATGATGTGCTTGTCGTTAAACTCGACAAACGTCACATCGTAACCCGCATCCTTGAGCTGATTGGAGTTCTTGCGACCGCTGGTCTCGATAGGCAACTGCTCATCCACCAGGCCATGCGCAATGAATACTTTCGGCTTGCCATCGGGCATGAATATCGACATGAAGCCAGCAGAGAAAGCAATCACGTGCGTCACGACACTGCCATTGCTGATGCCGATGGATAGGGAATAACTTCCCCCATCCGAAAAACCGGCAAAACCAAAACGCTCACGATCCAGCGTATAACGGGATGCCACCTCATTCAACGCTGCATCCAGTCTTTCGATATCAGGACCGCTGCCTGCAATCACGATATCCCAGGTCGGAAACTGTGATTGCGGAACCAATAGCAGAAAACCATGCTCCTCCGCATGCGGCTCCAGGAAAGGGAGAACCTTTTCCGCGAAGCCCCCAGCGCCATGAAACATCACCAGCAAAGGCACGGGCTTGGATGTATCCAGGCGCTTGGGCACGTACAAAATGGCATCGCGTTCGTCGGCAATGCCCAATTGATTGCGGCCAGGAGAAAATTGGGGCTTGTGCGGCGCATTATCCTTATGTGTAAAGGAAAAACGACCGAACAGCGAGGGACTCAAAGAGGACATGTCAATCATGACTGTATCTTACCTCATTTTGATTTGCAGGCAAGTCATGTGGCCGTTGCAGTCCCAGCCTTCACATCCTGCCCGCCCTCGGTCACGAACATATCACTTGCCAAGATGCGTGCGTCCATCGGTAAGCATTGCCACGACTGCCTGCACGGAAAACGGAAATAAAAAAAGGCGTGACTGATACAGTCACGCCTTTTTCAGAATGGTGGGGCTGGCAGGAATCGAACCCACGACCCCTTGGTTCGTAGCCAAGTACTCTATCCAGCTGAGCTACAGCCCCCAAACGCCATAACTTCTGACGATTACTGCAGCAGGCTTATCCCGAAAGATTGCACTCTCACTGCAGCAGGACGCGAATTGTACCACTGTATTTGCTTTGTGTGCTGTCATTCAATATATTTTCTTTCGCTCCAGGCCAGCCGGACTCAAATTTTGCCACCTTCGCATCACGCCAACATTTGAAGACCCATGATTTTACCTGCTCACAATGAATCGCCTCATCAGAACTGACTCCTTCGCACGCCGCTTCTGGCCCTTGTTCCTGCTGGGGC
>JAEZLB010000090.1 GCA_023435945.1 Pseudomonadota bacterium
GTGTTATGCAGGGACAAATGCCATAAGGCCATGTCGCCCGCGAAGTAAGCGCCGGACAGGAACAAAGGCCATGAGAATTCAGTACGCTTGCCCTGGCTTTTATCTTGCGACGCGGAAGCCGCAGCCCAGACCCATAACAGCGGTGCCGCCAGCGCCAGCCGCCAGAAAGCCGAGGCCAGCGGGCTGACATCAGACAGCCGCACCATGATGCCGGCAAAGCCGATGGCAACGCCGCCAGCCAGCAAGGCGGCAAAGGCAAGCGAAGGAAAGGGCTTAGCGATCATGAACGGTGACCGCACAAGGCGGCAAGATCTCAGGCCAGCAGTATGGCGACTTGTGCCGGCGCGCCTTCCGACGGCATGTGCTTGAAGCCGGACTTGGCGAAACGATGCCAACGCCCCACTACCAGACAGGTGATCATGCTGGCGCGCAGGGCGGCCTGCTCTTCGCTGCCCTGCCCCTGGCTGACCGCGATACGCAGCGCCTGGCGCACTGCCATTTCCACCCGGTCGATGAACTGGTTCATGCGCAGTTGCAGGCGTTCGTCTTCATTGACCAGCGCATCGCCTATCATCACGCGCGTCATGCCCGGATTGCGTTCCGCGAAACTCAGCAGCATGCTGGTGATGGCCTGCACCTGAGCGAGGCCGTTTTCCTGCTGTTCGGTTATCTGGTTGATCAGGCCGAAGATGCTCGACTCAATGAACTCGATCAGTCCTTCGAACATCTGCGCCTTGCTGGCGAAGTGGCGATACAACGCAGCTTCCGACACCTCCAGTCTGGAGGCCAGTGCTGCCGTCGTAATCTTTTCCCCCTTGGGCTGCTCCAGCATCGTGGCCAGCGCCTGCAATATTTGTAGTTTCCGTTCGCCCGGTTTTGTGGTTGCCATATAGGTAAATAAAAAACAGTCGATTCGGTTAATGCCTGGAACACGCAGCAGAATGAGTCCCGATGAGAACGAGAACCAGGCATGGCCGGCTGCCGCAGCCGGCACGAATCGGTACGAAGGCTCCCCCCTCGGAAGCATTTACCGGATGCGTTTAACGCACCCGATGCAGATGGCGGCTTAAATGCCGTACGGATTTTACTTTGACATCGACATAAATGGGGCGCTTTGATGCAACGGAAGTGGTAGAAACACCCTCCTGATGTCGCGAATGCGACGAGAAATCGAGATATTGCGTGATCCAGACCGTGCGCAAACCCAGCGATTTCGCTGCCTTGAGCGTCTCTGCCGTGTCTTCGACGAGTATGCAGCGACTGGCAGGCAGGCGAAGCTGGGCCAGCAGCTTGCGCATAAAGGATTTCGAAGGCTTGGGACGGAAATGCCCATGCACGCGCATCGCTTCAATCGGCACATGCTGCGCGAAATGCCGGTGCAAGCCCAGGTGGCGCAGCACATCATGCGCATAACGACGCGGCGCATTGGTCAGCAGTATCTTGCGGCCGGGAAGACGCTTCATCAGTTTCCCCAGTCCGCGCTCGGCCCGTATCAGCGCCGGCAACTGCTCGAAGCGATGGGCCTCGCGCAGGAACTCGTCGGCGCTGACCCGGTGATGCTTGACCATGCCAAGCAGAGTCGCACCGTAACGCTGCCAGTACAGGATACGCACGGCATTCGCTGCTTCCGCACTATCTTCCAGCCCGGCTTCTTTCAGTACCCTGGCGATATACACATTCATGTTCGCATTGATCGCCGGGAAGATCGCATGCGACGCATCGTGCAGGGTGTTATCCAGATCGAATAGCCAGATGGGTTGTGCCATGAGTTTTTTTGTCAGCTCAGCATAGGGCACCGCATGAGGTGGCGATAATGTGAAAAAGCCGCCTTGCACTCATCAAGGCGGCCTTCAATTCAGACCGAACAATCCGAAGCCGTGTTAATGCGAACGGATCATCGTGCCGAAAGCCTGCTCGGTCAGCACCTCCAGCAACAGCGAATGTTCAATGCGGCCATCGATGATATGCACTGTGTTCACACCGGACTTGGCTGCATCAAGCGCCGATGAAATTTTGGGCAGCATGCCGCCTGAGATCGTGCCGTCAGCGAACATTTCATCGATTTCGCGCGCAGACAGATCAGTCAGCAGATTACCCCGCTTGTCCTGTACGCCGGAAATATTGGTCATCATGATCAGTTTTTCGGCGCGCAGGATTTCCGCGATCTTGCCAGCAACCAGGTCGGCATTGATGTTGTAGGCCTGTCCATCATCACCAAAACCGATGGGAGAAATGATGGGAATGAAAGCATCGTCCTGCAGTGCCTTGACCACGGCAGGATTGATCGCCTCGATCTCGCCTACATAGCCGATGTCGAGAAACTCACCCGGTTTTTCCTTGTCCGGCATCCGCATCTTGCGAGCACGGATCAGACCGCCATCCTTACCGGTCAGGCCCACCGCCTGGCCGCCGTAATGATTGATCAGCATGACGATATCCTGCTGTACTTCACCGCCCAGCACCCACTCCACCACTTCCATGGTTTCTTCGTCGGTGATGCGCATGCCCTGCACGAAAGTGCCCTGCTTGCCGATTTTCTTCAGCGCCGCATCGATCTGTGGGCCGCCGCCATGCACCACCACCGGATTCATGCCCACCAACTTCAGCAGGATTACGTCCCGGGCAAAGCCGTGTTTCAGCTTTTCTTCAGTCATGGCGTTGCCACCGTACTTGATGACGATGGTCTTGCCGTGGAACTTGCGAATATAAGGAAGCGCTTCAGCAAGAATTTCCGCCTTGATCTGTGG
>JAEZLB010000107.1 GCA_023435945.1 Pseudomonadota bacterium
ACCGTGAGCAGGGCGAAAAAAGCCGCCATGATAGTACTGGCAACGGCTCCTGCAATGAAGCCCAGCGTCACGCTGCCGGACTGCACGGTCGTCGCAAAGCCTATGATGGCGGCCACCAGCATCATGCCTTCGGCACCCAGGTTGACGACACCGGATTTTTCATTGATCAAGAGACCTAACGCAGCCAGCATCAATGGCGTACCCGCATTGACTGAAGCCGCAATCAGAAAGGCGATGGATTCCATCATTTGCGCCACCTTATTCTGTAATGGATCAGCACATCACACGCCAGGAGCGCAAACAGCAAGATACCCTGGAACACGCCCGTAATCGCATTCGGCATTCCCAGGCGCGACTGGGCAAGCTCGCCGCCTATGTATAACAGCGCCATGATGAAGCTGGAAAACACGACGCCGATCGGATGCAGGCGCCCTACGAAGGCAACGATGATGGCAGCAAAGCCGTAACCGGGCGAGACGGATGGTGTGATCTGCCCCATGGGCCCAATGACTTCTGCCACTCCCGCCAGTCCGGCCAGGGCGCCACAGGTCAGCATCGCCAGCCACAAGGATTTGCGAGAAGAGAAACCCGCATAACGCGCAGCAAGCGGGGCAATGCCGCCGACCTGCAACTTGAACCCGGCGAAGCTGCGTGACAGGAAGATCCAGCCTCCCACCGCAATCAGCAATGCCAGCACAAACCCCGCATGCAGCCGGGTATCCGGCACAATAATAGGTAACAGAAAACCTTCGGACAGCAGCTTCGATTCCGGGAAACCCACGCCATCGGGATCACGCAAAGCACCGTGAATCAGGTAACTTAACAACAGTTGCGCTACATATACCAGCATCAGCGACACCAGAATTTCATTGGCATTAAAACGGTCACGAAGAAATGCTGTGATTGCCGCCCACGCCATACCACCCGCCATGCCGGCCAGCATCACCAGGGAAATCATCAACCAGCCACCCTCATTGCTGCCGTCATCCAGGTAGAGTGCCATGGCGCCGCCAGTGATGGCGCCCAGCACCAGTTGCCCTTCTGCACCGATATTGAAGATATTGGCTCGAAAGCAGATCGCCAGGCCTACCGCGATCGTCAGCAGAGGCGCCACTTTCAGCCCGACTTCCGACCATCCGCGCAAGTCACGTACGGGCTCGATAAAAAATACCTGCAATGCCGTGACCGGGTCTTTACCCAGCAAGGTAAATAACACCACGCCGCATAATACGGTCAGCAATACCGCCAGCAACGGCGATATCCACGACATCAGCACGGAGGGACTGGGGCGCGCTTCCAGCTTAAGCATGGGACACCTCCACGGTGTCGCTTCCCCATAAACCGCTCATCCACTGCCCTATCAGATCGACGCTGGCTTCCGATGTTTTCACCGAAGGCGACAGTCGTCCTTTGGCCATGACCATCAGACGATCGCTAATCTCGAACAGCTCCTCCAACTCCTCGGAGATCACCAGCAACGCACAACCCTGGTTACGCAATTCCAGCAATTCCGCACGGATCTGCGCAGCGGCGCCGACATCAACCCCCCAGGTCGGCTGGGCGACCATCAAGACCACGGGATTGCGCATAACTTCACGTCCGACGATGTATTTCTGAAGGTTCCCGCCCGATAAGCTGCCCGCCGTCGCCTGCGGTCCGCTTGCCTTGACCTTGAAGCGCTCAATGATGGAAGCCGCACGCTGCCTGATGGCAGCAAACTTTACCAGGCCTCCCTGTACGGTATCGGCGCCCTGGTGCGACAACAGTACATTGTGCGCCAGCGACAGCGTCGGTACGGCACCACGTCCCAGCCGCTCTTCCGGCACGAACCCCATGCCCCGGTTGCGGCGTTGCGCAGCGTTCAGGCGTCCTACCGGCTCACCGTTTAGCATCACCATACCGGGCTCGGCGCGCGCATCTTCGCCGGACAAGGCAGCCAGCAACTCCTGCTGGCCATTGCCCGATATGCCCGCCATTCCCAACACCTCTCCTGCTCGCAGTTCGAAGCTGATGTCGCTCAAGGACACCGCAAAGGGATGGCTTTTCGGTAGGGAGAGGTGACGCACCGACAGCTTGACGTCCCCCGGTTCATGATCGGTATGCGGCATGGTAGGCGGTTCGCTGCCTATCATCATGCGCGACAGGCTAGCCGGCGTTTCAAGGCGAGGATCGCAGGTGCCAGTCACTTTCCCGCCTCGCATCACGGTGCAGGTATGGCAAAGCTCGCGTATTTCATCGAGCTTGTGGCTGATGTAGAGGATGCTGCAACCCTGATCTGCCAACTTGCGCAACGTGACAAACAATTTTTCCACGGCCTGCGGCGTCAGCACCGAGGTTGGCTCATCCAGGATCAACAGTTGTGGGGCAGTGAGCAGCGCGCGCACGATTTCAACGCGCTGGCATTCGCCCACTGACAAGGTGTGTACATGACGCCGAGGCTCGATCTCCAACCCATACTGAACAGCGGTATCGGCAATACGTTTTTCCAGCTCGTCGAGACGTGTATCGGCAGGCAACCCGAGCGCAATATTTTCCGTGACCGTCAGCGTATCGAACAGAGAGAAGTGCTGGAACACCATGGCGATACCCAGCTGCCGCGCTATCGCCGGATTGGAAATATCAACGACTTCCCCGTTCCACTTTAATTTCCCAGCATCAGGCCGAACCGCGCCATAGATGATCTTCATCAGGGTGGACTTACCAGCGCCGTTTTCGCCCAGCACGGCATGAATTTCGCCAGGCTGGACAAGCAGGCTGACATCATCATTGGCGACTACTGAGGGGTAGCGCTTGGTTATATGGCTAAGCTGTAGGCGAGGCGTCATGTTCCGTAGCGGAGCGGAGTCTTGTCATGCGTTATGCAAGCCAATCACTACGATCAGGATGAAGGAGATGATCAGGCCTGCAAAGTTCAGCATTGTACCGGCAGGCAGCCACATTGTGCCGAGGCAAGAATCTATAAAATCGTACAATCCCGCAATCTCGCGTCGTCAGCAAGCTTATACTGCCGCCTGAACGACCTACGGGCTGCACAGCCTTCCCCGATCTTGCCTGATTACACAACATCCATGATGGAATCTTCCACCTGCGCCTACCGGGCCAGCCTGCTCTACTTCAACGAGGACCCGGCCTTCTCAGATGCGGCATATCACTGGCATAAGGATGGTTTGCTGGTGATTTCGATA
>JAEZLB010000186.1 GCA_023435945.1 Pseudomonadota bacterium
GCCTGGCGGCGCGCGGCGAAAAAATCCTTCAGCAAGGCGCCGCATTGATCTGCCAGCACGCCTCCGACTACTTCGGTATGGTGATTCAACCTATCCTGCTCAAACAGATTCAGCACGGAACCACACACACCGGTCTTGGGATCGCTGGCGCCAAACACGATACGCGCCAGACGCGCATGCATCATTGCCCCGGAACACATGGCACAAGGTTCCAGCGTTACATACAGCTCGCAGCCAGGCAGGCGATAATTACCCAGTATTTCAGCCGCCGCACGCAGAGCCATGATTTCCGCGTGTGCGGTCGGATCATGCGTGCCTATGGGCTGGTTGAAGCCGGTGGCAATAACCTGCCCATCCTTGACCACCACTGCGCCAACCGGTACTTCACCCAGCGCCCACGCATTGTGTGCCTGAGACAGCGCCTGTTGCATGAAGAGTTCATCGCGCATGATGTGATCGAAAAGATATGAAAGTATCAGCAGAATTAGTCTGACTTACGCTAGGTCACAGGCATGACTACTCGCATCAGGCTGTGCGAGTGTTTCAGTCCGTCACTTCCGCCCAGCAGTTCGGCGTTTCGTGCAGCACGACCTTGTGCAGTCGCAGGCCGGTCCCGTAACGGTCACGATACACCGGTTTCAGAATATCGAAAGCGGCTTGTGCCAGATTCTCCACAGTGGGAATGCGATTGATGACGACCGTCTTATGACCCGGCAGGCTGTCGAGGAATTCGCGCACTGCAGTATCTTTTTCGTAAGCGAGAAAGGCATGGTCCCAGACATCGACCAGATGCTGCTTGGCCAGCGCCTTCACATCCGAGAAATCCATCAGCATGCCGTTATCGGAACTGCCTTCCGATTCAACCACCTCGCCAACCAGCGTGATTTCCAGCACATAACGATGCCCATGCAGGTTGCGGCACTGGCTTTTGTGGTCGGGAATGCGGTGGCCTGCATCGAATTCCAGGCGGCGGGTAATGGTAATCATCGTCTTACGGTATCTGTAGCAATTTGTGGGTTTGCAGGCTCAGGCGCCATGTCGGGCGCTGCTTGCAGGTTTCTATGGCCAGCCGCGTGTTCGCGTCCTTGTCAGGCCCATCCATGGGCTGAAGGAAAAAATGACGGAAATCCAGTTGTTCGTATTCGTCCAGCTTCTGCCCCGCCTGCGGAATCACGACCTTCAGCTCATGCCCCGTGCGCTGCACCAGCGGCGCGCCGATCTTGGGGCTCACGCAGATCCAGTCCACGCCTTGCGGCACAGGCAGACTGCCATTGGTTTCTATCGCAATCTCGAAGCCTTGTGCATGCATGCTGGCAATCAGCGCATCGTCCAGCTGCAGCAACGGCTCCCCCCCGGTGAACACGACATATTTGTTGACTTGTTGATCCGCAGGCCACAGGCTGTTGATGACATTTGCCAGGTCTTCGCTGCTGCTGAATTTTCCGCCACGTTCGCCATCGGTCCCGACGAAATCCGTGTCGCAAAATTTGCAGACAGCCGTCGCCCTATCCTGCTCACGACCAGTCCACAGATTGCATCCGGCAAAACGGCAGAACACGGCAGGACGACCGGCTTGCGCGCCTTCGCCCTGCAGGGTGTAGAAAATTTCCTTAACGCTGTAAGTCAATGCCTTATCCCATCTCATCTCGCGCCAACCCACCAGGCTTGGCAAGCTGACGGATTCGGCATGAAAGCCGTGCAAAATACCACAAACCCCTGACCCTGTGCGCTCACCTTGTCGACGGCAACAATACTGGTTTGTGTCCTCCGCTCAAATCATAGGCCAGAAATGTCTAGGTGACCCAGGGCAGCCCGCCCTAGCGGATCAGTTTTTCGTAGACAGTCCCGTGATCCAGCACCTTGCCCGCTTCGTCCATGACGCGCATCGCATCGGCCGAGATCTCGTCGATCACCACAACCTCGCCCTCAACCAGACCGATTTCAATCTTCATGTCGATCAGGATCAGGCCCTTGTCACGCAGGTTGGCTTCGACGATTTGACACACGCGACGGGTGATGTCCTTGGCCTGCTCGAGGTGTTGCGGGCTGAGGAGACCTAAGGCAACGATGGTGTCGTCATTGATGAGCGGATCGCCGCGTTCGTCATCTTTGACGGTGATCTCGACCAGGTAGTCGAGCTTACGTTCAGTGTCTCGAATGTAGCGCTGGTAACGGCGGACGAAGCTTCCCCAAGGGCGGGTGCGGCAGATAAACTCGAAGCCGCCTGCACCGCTGATATCCTTGCCCAAGGGCTCGGCGCGACGGACTTCCATGGTGCCCTTCTCGAGATCGAGGCTCACGAGATGGGTCGGGATGCCGGCGGCGCGAAGGCACTTGAAGAAGTAGTCTGTCATGGCCAGGGATTTGCGGCCCTTGCCTTCTACCTTGCCGATAACAGTGTTGGCGCCCGGGTCAATGACACCACCCTCACCGGTGACGTCATCCTTAAAGACGAGAAGGATGTTGCCGTTCGGCTGGGCATACAGGTCTTTGGTTTTGCCGGAATAGATTTTTTCGTTGGTACTCATCATTACTCGCTGATCGTTTTAATATCTCTTGCCAAGGCAGGAACAACGCGCCGCTTGGAGCGCCCTCTGCAATTTATTCCCATTCGATAGTCGCTGGCGGCTTGCCCGAAATATCGTAGACCACGCGATTGATGCCGCGCACTTCATTAATGATGCGGTTCGACACGCGGCCCAGCAAATCATGCGGCAGATGCGCCCAGTGCGCGGTCATGAAATCCTGCGTCTGTACTGCACGCAATGCCACCACGTATTCATAAGTACGGCCATCGCCCATCACGCCCACCGATTTCACCGGCAGGAACACTGCAAACGCCTGGCTGGTGGCGTCGTACCAGTTCTTGTGAAAATGGCCAACGACCTCGCTTTGCGTGAGTTCAACCGGCAGTGGAATCGGCGTATTGCGCAGTTCTTCGATGAAGATCGCGTCGGCGCGACGCAGCAGGTCCGCGTATTCCTTTTTCACTTCACCCAGGATACGTACGCCCAGCCCCGGCCCCGGGAAGGGATGGCGATACACCATGTCATGTGGCAGGCCGAGCGCCACGCCGAGTTCACGCACCTCGTCCTTGAACAGTTCGCGCAGCGGCTCCAGCAATTTCAGGTTCAGCGTCTCGGGCAAGCCACCCACGTTGTGATGGCTCTTGATGGTGTGGGCACCTTTCTTGCCCTTGCCAGCGCTTTCGATCACGTCAGGATAAATCGTGCCCTGCGCCAGCCATTTCGCATTCTTGAGCTTGCCGGCTTCGCGCTGGAACACTTCCACGAATTCCGCACCGATGATCTTGCGCTTGGCTTCCGGATCGGTCACGCCGGCCAGCTTGCCCATGAACTGGTCGGTCGCATCGACATGGACCACTTTCACACCGAGGTTCTTGCCGAACATGTCCATCACCATCTGGCCTTCGTTCAGACGCAGCAAGCCGTGATCGACAAATACGCAGGTCAGCTGGTCGCCGATGGCGCGGTGTATTAATGCCGCCGCGACGCTGCTGTCCACGCCACCCGAGAGGCCGAGGATGACTTCCTCATTGCCTACCTGCTTGCGAATGGCTTCCACCGCTTCGGCGATATAGTCGGGCATGTTCCAGTCCGACTTGCAGCCGCAGATTTCATGCACGAAACGATGCAGGATGGCCTTGCCCTGCAGGGTATGGGTGACTTCCGGGTGGAACTGCACGGCATACATGCGTCGCTCTTCATCCGCCATGCCGGCCACCGGGCAATTGTCGGTAGACGCCATCAGCTTGAAGCCCGGCGGCATGTCGATGACCTTGTCGCCGTGGCTCATCCACACTTTCAGCATGCCATGGCCTTCGGGCGTTACGAAATCATTGATGCCTTTCAGCAACGCGGTGTGGCCACGGGCACGCACTTCGGCGTAACCGAATTCGCGTACCGTGCCATTCTCGACCTTGCCGCCCAGCTGGGCGGCCATGGCCTGCATGCCGTAACAGATGCCCAGCACCGGCACACCCAGCTCAAATACGGCCTGTGGCACGCGCGGCGTATCACCTTCGGTCACCGAGCTCGGGCCACCGGACAGGATGACGCCCGCTGCACCGTAGTTGCGCACGAACTCGTCCGACACATCGTAGGGATAGATCTCGGAGAATACGCCGGCTTCGCGCACGCGGCGCGCAATCAGCTGGGTGACCTGGGAGCCGAAATCGAGAATGAGAATTTTGGAGTGCATGATCTGAAAACAGTAAATAAACAAGCGGCGCCAGCGCTGCAAAAATGAAATCCCGATGGTGGATTTCCGATTGCATCAGCCTGGCGCCGTATGCGCAGCTGGCTTGCTTTTTCACTACATGAGCAAGCCAGCCTGCATGGTCTTAATCTGCGCGATAGTTCGGCGCTTCCTTGGTAATTTGCACGTCATGGACATGAGATTCGCTCATGCCCGCTGCGGTGATTTCCACGAATTCTGCTTTTTCGCGCAAATCTTCGATGGTCGAACAGCCGCAATATCCCAGCGTCGCACGCACACCGCCCACCAGTTGGTAAAGAATCGCCAGCACACTGCCCTTGTAAGGCACGCGCCCTTCGATACCTTCGGGGACCAGCTTGTCGGCATTGTTGGCCGGATCCTGGAAGTAACGATCGGCAGAACCTTGCGCCATCGCACCCAGGCTACCCATGCCGCGATAGGCTTTGTAGCTGCGCCCCTGGAACAAGATGACTTCACCCGGCGCTTCTTCAGTACCGGCGAACATACTACCCATCATCACACAGGATGCACCGGCAGCCAGTGCTTTGGACACGTCGCCCGAGAAACGGATGCCACCGTCCGCAATACAGGGTACGCCAGTACCTTTTAATGCCTCAGCCACATTCGAAATGGCGGTAATTTGGGGCACGCCTACACCTGCCACGATGCGGGTAGTGCAAATCGAACCCGGACCGATACCGACTTTCACAGCATCGGCGCCATGCTCGACCAGCGCAAGCGCCGCAGCAGCCGTCGCAATATTGCCGCCGATGACTTCAACCTGCGGATAATTCTGCTTGACCCATTTCACGCGATCCAGCACGCCCTTGGAATGACCATGGGCAGTATCCACGACGATCACGTCTACACCTGCCTTGACCAGCAGGTCGATACGCTCGTCATTGTCCGGACCTACGCCGACAGCTGCGCCTACACGCAAGGCACCGAGCTGGTCCTTGGAGGCAAACGGGTGCTCGGTCGATTTCTCGATATCCTTCACGGTAATCAAGCCGCGCAGTTCGAACTCGTCATTCACCACGACAACGCGCTCCAGGCGATGCTGACTCATCAGGCGCTTGGCCTCTTCCAGGTCTGCATCCTCTCCCACCACGACCAAGCGTTCGCGCGGCGTCATCTTGGTACGCACCTCTGCATCCAGCTCTTCTTCGAAACGCAGGTCGCGGTTGGTAATGATGCCCACCACTTTGCTGCCTTCAACGACGGGAAAACCGGAAATACCATGCTGCTGACGCAACGCGATCACATCGCGGATACGCATGGTCGGAGGAATGGTGATCGGATCACGTACCACACCCGATTCAAAACGCTTGACCTTGGCCACTTCACGCGCCTGGTCGGCAGCATTCATGTTCTTGTGGATAATACCGATACCGCCCTCCTGGGCCATCACGATAGCAAGGCGTGCTTCGGTCACCGTGTCCATCGCGGCCGAAACCAAGGGAATAGACAGGTTGATATTGCGGGTCAGGCGAGTATCGAGGGAAGTGTCTTTGGGAAGAATGGCGGAATATGCCGGCACAAGCAGCACATCATCGAACGTGAGTGCTTTTTGAAGTAGACGCATAGTAGTTCCTATAGGCGCAAAGCGGCATTATACAGAAATCCAACAAAGCAGGCGCAATCCGGTTCGCTTTTTGGTGTTTTCAGGGGCGTGTCATTGACAGCCTGGCACGGCCATGGCGAAATCCTCTCATTTCGGCAACTAACGGGGATACTATGCGGCGCCAGCGTCTTACCTATGCTTGTTCCTTGGGCCTTGCCCTGCTCCTGTCGGTGCCATCCGCGTGGGCGCAATGGGCCTGGCGCGATACCAATGGCACTGTCCAGTATTCCGACACGCCGCCTCCCTCTTCCGTGCCTCAGGAGCGCATCGTGCGTCAGCAGGGCTCTGCCGCCAGCTCCGCTCCAAAACCCATGGCTTCGGAAAGCGACACGCCGAGCTGGGTGGAACAGAATGCCGAGTTCATAAAACGCCGTGAACAACGGCAGGAACAAGAAAAAAAAGAAAAGGAACAAAAACTCGCTGCTGAGGAACACAAGAAAAATTGCGCCATTGCACGTGAAAACCTGCGTCTGTATGAAACAGGAACCCCGATACGTCAGGCCTCAGGGAATAGTGGCCAGGAGCTGATGAGTGATAGCCAGCGCGAAGCGGAGATGGCAAGAATGCGCGCCTACCTGAAAAATTGCCGTTAGGCGACATTAAGATTTTTCTAAGATTTCGTTCGGGTTTTCTTTTCTGCACGTCGACGGCGCGTTTCCTTGGGATCGGCCAGCAACGGTCGATAAATCTCCACTCTGTCCCGGTCACGCAATACCGTTTCCGGAGTCTTGAGTTTGCCGAAAATCCCGACCTTGTGCTCAGCCAGGCTCGCCTCCTGAAGCTGCTCCGCTATGCCGCTCACCGCAATGGCATCTGCCACGGTGGCGCCAGCCGCCATAGTCAGTTCATGCAGAATTTGATGAGTAGGCTCCGCGTAACACACCTGAATCCGGAGCACCCCGCTGTTGTCAGTCATAAACCGCCTCGGCGCGCTTGCGGAAAGATTCGACAAAACTGTTCGCAATCATGCTGAACACCGGACCGATCAGATTCTCCAGCAAGCGACTGGAGAATTCATAATGCAACTCAAAATCAATTTTGCAGGCATCTTCGCGCAAAGGCTTGAATACCCAGGTACCATCCAGGTGCTTGAAAGGCCCTTCCACCAGCGACATCTTCATTAACGTCGGCGGCTGATTGGCATTTTCAGTGGTAAAGGTTTGCTTGATGCCGTGGTAGTTGATCTGTATGGATGCAACCAAACGGCCTTCCGTTCGTTCTTTCACATCCACGCCGCCACACCAGGGCAGGAATTGAGGGTAGTCTTCCACCCGGTCCACTAGTGCAAACATCTGTTCTGCGCTGTAACCGAGCAGCACGGATTTGTGTACAACCGCCATGGCACTCCAACCGTTTGATAGAATCGCAAAACCGTAATTGTAACCGACACGCTTCCCGCACCCATGACCATAGTTGATAACAGAAAAGCCTTTCACGATTACTTTATTGAAGAACGTTTCGAAGCAGGCATGGCACTGGAAGGCTGGGAGGTCAAAGCCATTCGCGCAGGACGGGTGCAACTGAAGGAGGCTTACGTCATCGTGCGCAACGGAGAAGTCTTCCTGTTCGGCGCCCACATTAGCCCGCTGCCGACCGCCTCGACCCATGTGCATCCTGACCCGGTTCGCACTCGCAAGCTGCTATTGAAGGGAGAGGAAATCAAGAAACTGATCGGCAAGGTGGAACGCGCCGGCTACACCATGGTACCGATCAATCTTCACTATCAACGCGGTCGCATCAAGTGTGAAATCGGTCTCGCCAAGGGCAAGAAACAGCATGACAAACGCGAGTCCGAGAAAGAACGCGACTGGCAGCGTGAACAGCAAAAAATCATGAAGCAGCACAGGCGCTAGGCCGCTTCCATTCAGAAAGCGGCCCAGGTTTATCGCACCGTAGCGGCCTGCTGCGTTCAGGCGGCCTTGGAAACGCCCAGTTTCTGCCAGGTATCCAGCACGGAATCCGGATTGAGCGACAGCGAGGTGATGCCTTCCTTCATCAGCCAGGCGGCGAAATCCGGATGATCCGACGGACCCTGACCGCAGATGCCGACATACTTACCCTGCGCCCGGCAAGCCCTGATGGCCTTGGACAGCAAGGTCATGACCGCAGGATCTCGCTCATCGAAATCCGCCATCAACAGCTCCATGCCCGAATCGCGATCCAGGCCCAGCGTCAATTGGGTCAGATCGTTCGAGCCTATCGAGAAGCCATCGAAGTACTCCAGGAATTCATCTGCCAGAATGGCATTGGACGGCACTTCGCACATCATGATCAGGCGCAGCCCGTTTTCGCCACGGCGCAATCCGTTTTTGGCCAGAAGATCAATGACCTTGCGCGCCTGCTCCAGCGTGCGCACAAACGGCACCATGATCTCGACATTGGTCAGCCCCATGTCGTTGCGTACGCGTTTCATGGCTTCGCATTCCATTGCAAATGCTTCGGCAAAATCGGCAGCGAGATAACGCGCTGCGCCACGGAAACCCAGCATGGGGTTTTCTTCGCCCGGCTCATAACGCGAACCGCCTATCAACTTCTTGTATTCGTTCGACTTGAAGTCGGACAAGCGTACGATTACCGGCTTGGGCCAGAATGCGGCAGCAATGGTTGCCACCCCTTCGGTCAGCTTATCGACATAGAACGCACGCGGCGATGCATGGCCACGTGCCACCGACTCCACCGCCTTCTTCAGGTCGGCATCGACATTCGGATATTCCAGGATGGCCTTGGGATGGACGCCAATATTGTTATTGATGATGAATTCCAGGCGGGCCAGGCCCACGCCGTGATTCGGAATAGCCTGGAAGTCGAACGCCAGCTGGGGATTACCCACATTCATCGTGATCTTCAGCGGCAGCTCAGGCAAATTGCCACGCGTCACTTCCATGACTTCGGTTTCCAGCACGCCTTCGTATATCTTGCCTTCGTCGCCTTCTACGCAAGATACGGTGACCAGCGTTCCGTCTCGCAACACTTCCGTGGCATCGCCACAGCCCACTACGGCTGGCACGCCCAGTTCGCGCGCGATGATGGCAGCATGGCAGGTACGTCCGCCCCGGTTGGTGACGATCGCCGCAGCGCGTTTCATGACCGGCTCCCAGTTCGGGTCCGTCATGTCGGCCACCAGCACATCGCCGGGCTGCACCCTTGCCATTTGTGAAGGATCGGTAATGACCCGCACAGGACCAGTACCCACCTTCTGACCGATGGCACGACCGGTTGCCAGTACGGTGCCGCTGCTCTTGAGCTTGAAACGCTGTTCACTTTCCAGGTGCTTGGCCTGCGACTTCACGGTTTCCGGACGCGCCTGCAGGATATAAAGCTTGCCGTCGCGACCGTCTTTGCCCCATTCGATATCCATGGGGCGTCCATAGTGCTTCTCAATAATGACCGCATACTTGGCCAGTTCGGTGACTTCCGCATCGTCCAGCGAATAGCGGTTACGCATTTCCTGCGTCACATCGACGGTCTTGACCGAGCGTCCGGCCTTGCGATCCTCGGTAAATTCCATTTTGATCAGCTTGGAACCGAGGTTGCGACGGATGATAGCCATCTTGCCTTCGGCAAGCATGGGTTTGTGTACATAAAATTCGTCAGGGTTCACCGCGCCCTGCACCACGGTTTCACCTAGTCCATAACTGGAGGTGATAAAGACCACATCCCGGAAACCGGATTCGGTATCCATGGTGAACATCACGCCGGCAGCGCCCACATCGGAGCGCACCATGCGCTGCACGCCTGCCGATAAGGCGACCTCTTCATGCGCGAAGCCTTTGTGCACACGATAGGAAATGGCACGGTCGTTATACAGGGACGCAAATACATGGCGAATGGCTTCCAGCACATTGTCGATACCGACCACGTTCAGGAAGGTTTCCTGCTGACCGGCAAAGGAGGCATCGGGTAAATCTTCTGCGGTGGCGGAAGAACGGACGGCGAAGGAAAATTCTGCACTGCCGCCATTCACTAGCTGCTCATAGGAAGCACGGATTTCCTGCTCAAGGCGGGGAGGAAAAGGAGTATCGCAGATCCATTGGCGAATTTCCGCACCGGCAGCAGCCAGCGCCTGCACATCGTCGATATCAAGACTGGCCAGACGGTTGATGATGCGCTGTCCAAGCGAGGGCTGCTTGCCATCGCTATAAGCCAGGAAATCGCGATAAGCTTGCGCGGTGGTGGCAAAACCGGTCGGCACGCGAACGCCGGCGGTGGCCAGTTGACTAATCATCTCCCCAAGGGATGCATTCTTGCCGCCGACAGACTCAACATCCGTCATGCGCAATTTTTCAAAGGGAACAACATATGGGGAGCCCACGGTGTTGCCTGGCTGGGATACAGTAGACATATAGGAACCTCTAAACGGGTGGTTAGAAAGCTATCCGTGCTCGGCCGCAATCTCTTTGTTTAAAAAAAATCGCAAGCCGTTCAAGTTGGTGCGCGTATTCTACAATCCAATAGGACATAAAGCTTCCCTGATATAGCTTTTTTACTTTTCCATGATGCCTATCATGCCAAATTTCAATACACCGCCCACCCTGAATGCCGGGCGAAGTGTCTTTTTTGTATCAGATGGCACAGGCGTGACCGCCGAAACTTTCGGCCATGCGGTATTGACGCAGTTCGATATGCGCTTCAAGCAGATCCGCCTGCCATTCGTAGACAACGAAGAAAAAGCTCATGCCGCGGTGCAGCAAATCAATGCAGCTTTCAAGGCAGATGGTCAGCGCCCCATTGTTTTTTCCACACTCGTCACCCCCAAGTTATCCGCCATCCTGCACCAGGCGCAGGGCATGCACATGGATTTATTTCAAACCTTCGTCGAGCCGCTGGAGCAGGAATTGGGGGTGCAGTCCACGCACACCATAGGACGCAGCCATAACATTACTGATAGTCAGGAATACAACGACCGTATTGAGGCCATCAATTTTTCGCTTGCGCACGACGACGGTCAGTCCAAGCGCAATCTGGAAGCTGCAGACCTGATCCTGGTGGGCGTTTCACGATCAGGCAAGACCCCCACCAGCCTCTACCTTGCAATGCAATATGGCTTGAAAGTGGCGAACTATCCGCTGATACCGGAGGATTTCGAGCGAGGCAAATTTCCCTCCCCCCTGCTGGCCTACAAGCAAAAGATATTCGGGCTCACGATTTCTCCCGAACGTCTGGCGCAAATTAGAAACGAACGCCTGCGTGGCAGCAAATATGCGTCACTGGAGAATTGTCGTTACGAAGTTAATGAAGCAGAAAGAATGATGCAAGCAGCGGGCATACGCTGGCTATCTTCCACGGTAAAATCCATCGAAGAAATCGCTGCCATGATCTTGCAGGAACTCAAATCGGACAAGCCCGTATTCTAAGGCTCATGTTGCGCGCACAAGGAACACAAGGCTTCGTGTTAAGCAGACTGCTGCCTTAACTGTTCAAAAAAGCAAATTGCGGCACTTGCTGCCACATTCAGTGATTCCATGGCACCACGATGCGGAATGACGACCGTCTGGCTGGCACGAGCCAATAAGGTTTCGCTGACGCCGTGCCCTTCATGCCCGAACAACCATGCAACGGACTGCTTGAGATCCGCTTGGTAAATCGTCTGCAACGCATGTGAACTGGTTGCCAGCACAGGCACCGCTGAGTCGCTTACCAGCGCTTCCAGGTCGACGTTCTCGTAGATGTGCAGAAGAAAATGTGCACCCATGCCAGCACGCAGCACTTTAGGCGACCACGCGAATACAGTGCCCTTACCGCAATAAATATGCTTGATGCCCGCTGCGGCTGCACTACGAAGAATGGAGCCGACGTTGCCAGGATCCTGCACATTGTCCAGCAAAACCGCCGCCTGATTGAGGCTGCCCGCCTGTTCCTTCAACGGTGTCTCGACGATGAACAACAGGTCGACGCCATTCTCTACCTGGCTTAGGGCGCGATAGAGCGCATCAGGCAATTTGATGCAGTGTGCCTGCCGGGCCTCACAGGCAGCCAGAATACGCGCCACCTCCACGTTCAGTTCGCCGCTGTCGCTCACCACGCAAAAAACGGGATTACCGACATTCTCCAGATACGCCTCGCATAAATGCACGCCATCCAGCAGCGTACGGCCCATCTTGCGCCGCACAGGCGGGCGCGTCGCCAACTGTTTCAGTTCCTTGTAGAGAGGATTTTCGCGCGAGGTAATGGTCTTGATCATGCAGCACCTTCTTGCGAAGCACAGTCGTTGGACATTGAGGCTAGCAGATTGCGAACCGGTGCATAAGATCTGCGATGCACCGGTGATACGCCATAGAGCTTCAGCCGTTCCAAGTGTAGCGCAGTAGGATAGCCCTTGTGCTGGTCGAATGCATATTGCGGGTAGGTTTCGTGCAGCGAATGCAGCAAGGCATCTCTGGCAGTTTTTGCGAGTATGGACGCAGCGGAAATTGCCGGCACCTTATCGTCGCCTTTGACTATAGCTTCAGAACGGACCGGCATGACCGGACAACGATTACCATCTATCAGTGCCAGCGTAGGCTGCACGGATAAACCTTCGACAGCTCGCCGCATAGCCAGCATGCTTGCCTGCAGAATATTAAGGCTGTCAATTTCCTGCACAGAGCACTGTGCTATTGACCAAGCCAGCGCCTTGGTCTTGATATGTTCCGCCAATGTATTACGCTGGCTTTCAGAAAGTTTCTTGGAATCGCGCAAGCCTTCGATCGGATGATGAGGATCGAGTATGACAGCCGCCGCAAACACGGGTCCGGCCAGTGGCCCACGCCCTGCCTCATCCACACCGCACACCAACTCGTACGGCGCATTTTCCAGCGCAAACAAAGGCAAACTGCTTTCCGTTTTCAAACAAATTCCTTACATACTTGGCATCAGCGGCTCACCGCAGATGTCCCCATTACCGACATGACGGCCTGAGCACTGAGTTCTGCCGTATTCCTGAGCAGCGTGTGATGCATTTCCTCAAAACGGCTTTTAAGCATCGCCGGATCCTGTTCCAGTTGCTGCCACAGTGCATCCGCCAGTGCCTCTGGCGTTGCAGCCTCCTGCAGCAATTCGGGTACCAGGAATTCACGTGCAAGGATATTCGGCAGTCCCACCCAGGGTTGATAAGCCATATGCCGCAACACCTGCCAGGACGCCCACATCATCTTGTAACCGATCACCATGGGTTTCTTGAACAGCGCCACTTCCAGGGTGGCTGTGCCGGAGGCAACCAATACGGCATCGGCCGCCGTCAGCGCCAGATGCGATTGCCCGTCGGTGACAATCAATGGCACTTCCTGCAGTCCTGCCTGAACCAGCAGTTCATGGAAATAGCGACGCTGCCTGTCACCCGCCATAGGCACCACAAACTGTAACGAGGGATCGCGGCGCGCCAGCACTTTTGCCGCACCAATGAAAGCGGCGGTGTTGTACTTCAGTTCCGACATGCGGCTGCCGGGAAGAATCGCAACTACCCTCGCATTTTCCTGCAGGCCCAATTCACTGCGCGCAGCAGCCGTGTCAGGATGCATGGGAATCACTTCTGCCAAGGGATGACCGACGTAAGTCGCCGGTATGCCTGCCTTGCGATAGATCTCCTCTTCGAAGGGGAAAATCACCAGCATGTGGGAAACCGACGCGGCGATTTTCTTGATACGAGCGCCACGCCATGCCCAGATGGAAGGTCCGACAAAGTGCACCGTGGGAATACCGGCCTGCTTGAGTTGCTGTTCCAGTCCCAGATTAAAATCCGGCGCATCAACACCCACGAAGACCGACGGCCTTTCCACCAGCAACCGGTCTCGCAATTGATTTTGTATGCCCTTGATTTCGCGATAATGCGCGAGCACTTCGAACAGGCCGCGTACCGCCAGCTTTTCCATCGGCCAATGACTGACAAAACCGTATTCAGCCATGCGCTTGCCGCCTATGCCATGCATCAGCGCTTGCGGCAGCTTAGGACGCAAGCCGGAAAGCACACGCCCTGCCAGCAGATCGCCGGAGGTTTCTCCGGCGACCATGGCAATCGATACCTCAGCGGACGATGCCACGGGTAGCTTGTTCGAGGAACTCGCGGGTGGCCCGCATATGGATGGCGGCATCGGCCGACAGCGCAGCTTCTTCCCTGGCCATCTCGGCCTTGGCCTGTTCCAGTGTCAGGCCGCTACGGTACAGGATCTTGTAGCTGTCGCGAATGGCGAAAATCGCTTCGCGGCTGAAACCGCGGCGTTTCAAGCCTTCAATGTTCACGCCGTGCGGAGCAGCAGGATTACCGGTTACCAGCACAAAAGGCGGCACGTCCTGAGTCAGGCTGGTACTCATGCCCAGCATCGCATGCGCACCGATCTTGCAGAACTGGTGGATATTGGAAAATCCACCCAGTATCACCCAGTCACCGACATGCACATGCCCGGCGAGCTGCGCATTGTTGGCGAAAATCGTGTTGTTACCGACCTGGCAGTCATGCGCCAGATGCACATAGGCCATGATCCAGTTGTCATTACCCAGGCGGGTGACGCCGACATCCTGGGCCGTCCCCAGATTGAACGTGCAGAACTCGCGTATGGTGTTGCGGTCGCCGATTTCCAACCGTGTCGGCTCACCCTTGAATTTTTTGTCTTGCGGTGTGGCTCCGATAGAGGAAAACTGGTAAAACGTGTTGTCCTTGCCTATCGTGGTATGTCCCTGGATGACGACATGCGGACCGACCTTGGTGCCGCTGCCTATCGAGACATGTGGACCGATGATGGAATAGGCTCCTATCTCGACATTGTCATCAAGCTGAGCCTTGGGGTCGACAATGGCGGTGGCGTGAATCGTCGCCATTACTGCTGCCCCACCGGTTGGCTGGCGTCGTTGGCGCTACGCATCGTGCACATCAACTCAGCCTCCACCGCAAGCTGTCCGTCGACTGAACCGCTGGCCTTGTATTTCCAGATGCCGCGTGCTACGCGCAGTATTTCAACTTCCATCTTCAACTGATCGCCGGGTTCCACCGGGCGCTTGAAACGAGCGCCATCAATACCGACAAAATAGACGATCGCATTGTCATCCGGCTTCTGATCCAGGGTCAGGAAAGACAGCAAGGCAGCGGTCTGCGCCAGCGCTTCGATCATCAGCACGCCCGGCATGACCGGCTTGTGCGGGAAGTGGCCGTTGAAAAACTCCTCATTCACGGTCACATTCTTGATGGCGGTGATCTTTTTGCCCGATTCCCAATGTAATACCCGATCCACCAGCAGCAGCGGATAACGATGCGGCAAATATTCCTTGATCTGGTTGATATCGAGACTGTTCATTTTGAGTTGGGTAATTTCAGGACTGTTCATCGTTTTGTTGGAGAAGCAATTTTATCGTTTTTTCCATTTCCCGGATTTTCTCACGCATGGCACCGAGATTGCGCACCAGGACTGCGGACTTTTCCCAGTCCGCATTCTTGGCAAGGGGATAGATACCCGTATATTGTCCCGGCTCCAGCAAAGAGCGCGACACCAGGCTGCCAGACGACACATGCACATTGTCTGCAATAGTCAGGTGGCCCAGCACCATGGCTGCACCGCCAAAGGTGCAATGTTTGCCGATCTTGGCACTACCGGCCACGCCGACACAACCGGCCATGGCCGTATGGGCGCCAATGTGGCAGTTATGCCCGATCTGGATCTGGTTATCCAGCTTGACGCCGTCTTCAATGATGGTGTCGTCGAGTGCACCCCGGTCTATCGAGGTGTTCGCTCCGATATCGACATCGTCACCGATCATGACCCGCCCGGTCTGGGGAATCTTGATCCAGGTTCCGCCATCATTGGCAAAACCAAAGCCATCGGCACCGATCACTGCACCGGAATGAATGATGCCGTTGCGGCCTATGCAGCAACCATAGTGAAAAGTGACATTCGCATGAAAATGCGTGCCCTCGCCTACGCTCGCATCACGACCAATAAAACAACCTGCATCGATGCGACAATGCTCACCGATGATCGCCCCGGCTTCTATGGTGACGTGGGGACCTATGCTGGCACTCGCAGCGACTTGGGCGGAGGGAGCCACCACCGCGGAAGCATGAATACCGGGCACAACAGCAGGCGCATGCAAGGAAAAGAAATGCTGCGCGACACGGGCAAAATAGGCGTAAGGATTGGCAGTAATAATACGCGCACCGGCATATGCCTCCCCTATCGCATCGCTATCGGCCGCCTTAAGAATCAGTGCTGCCGCCTTTGAACCTGCGGCTTTTGCGCGCAGTTTGGGATTGGACAGAAAACTCAGATGCAGGCTATCGGCGGCGTCAAGCGGAGCGATACCGGTTACAGTGGCATCCGGATTCCCCTGCAATTGACCGCCGAATCGGGAAACCAGGTCGCCCAGGCTTACATATTTATCAGACTGCATCATCGTGGCCATTGCTGTGGAGGAGCGGGGCATGTTGCAACAACGCCCTCGTTTGAAAAATCTTATTTCCCTGCATTGAGGGATTTGATTACCTTTTCCGTGATATCCGCACGCGCGCTAACGTAAATCGCTTCTTGCAGGATCAGGTCGTATTTCTCGGCTTCGCCTATCTGACGTATTACCTTTAACACCCGCTCCTGCATGGCAGCGATTTCCTCATTGCGTTTTTGGCTCAGGTCCTCACGGAACTCGCGCTGCTTGCGCTGAAACTCCTTGTCGATTTCGCTGATTTCACGCTGACGCTTTACCCGCTCCGATTCAGACAGGACATGGGCATTCTTGTCAAAATCGTCAGCTCGCGCTTTCAGTCGGGCTGCCAGATCCTGCAAATCCTTTTCACGGCGGGAAAACTCCTGCTCGATTCGCGAGGTAGCCGCTTTGGCAGGCGCAGCTTCCCGAAATACACGGTCCACATTGACCACACCGATACGCAATTCCTGCGCCTGTGCAGTGGGCAGCGCCACAGCCGACAAGACTGCCAACAATACAAATTTTGCGGGACGCCAGGACATCAACAAGGATTTCAACACCATGATCTACCAATAATATTTAAGTCATCAGAGGCCAGTTCCGATCTGGAACTGGAAACTTTGCAACCTGTCATTCGGATGCTCGTTGATCGGACGGGCCAAGCTGAGCTTGAGCGGCCCGATAGGCGATAGCCAGCTTATACCAAGGCCGTAAGAATAGCGCAAATCCCCTACCCCCATCTTCTCGCCTTCCTGGAACACCTGCCCGCCATCCACGAAGGTGAACCAACGCAAGGTCCTGTCCGGACCGCCGCCCGGGAACGGGAACTGCAGTTCTGCATTCAGGATAATGCGCGACTGGCCGCCGATAGGATCTTCCCCTGCCACCGGATCAACCGACAACGACGCACCACGGTACCCACGCACTGAGCCGATACCACCTGCGTAGAAATTCTTGAAAACGGGATAAGGCTTGCCGCCTAATCCGCGGCCGTAGTTAACTTCGCCGTTCAGGGCCAGGGTACTGCTACCGAACACGGGCATGAAATACTGATGCTGGTAGGTGGCGCGATAATACTGCAGGTCCGCAAAGGCCCCCACCTCCAGGTTGGCACGCTGATAGCGACCACGCGTCGGCGCCAGGGCACTGTCGCGGCTGTCACGAGCCCACGCCACGGTCAGAGGTATGG
>JAEZLB010000193.1 GCA_023435945.1 Pseudomonadota bacterium
TACCTACCGTCGTGGTTTTACCTGCACCTTGCAGGCCCGCCATCAGGATGATCGCCGGCGGCTGGGTGGCGAAACTGAGCTGGGACGCTTCCGGGCCCAGGTCGCCGCCCATGATGGCTGCCAGTTCGTCATGAACGACACCGACCAGCGCTTGGCCCGGCGTGAGCGAACCTACTACTTCCTCGCCCAGCGCTTTTTCTTTTACGCGAGCGATAAATTCACGTACTGCCGGCAGGGCGACGTCCGCTTCCAGTAGGGCCAGCCGCACTTCGCGCAGCATCTCGGCCATGTTCGATTCAGTAAGGCGCGCCTCGCCGCGCATGGTTTTCACGACCTTGGCAAGGCGTTGAGTAAGATTGTCTAGCATGGATGAAAACGCAGAATTGAAATAAGTTCCCGGTAAAGGAAATAGGGTAGGGCAAGTATGCCAATCCTGCATTCTACCCGATGGGTAGGGGACAAACGCAGATATCAAGGCGGCAGCGCACGGACAGCCGGAATCAGGAATCAGGAAAGATTACGCAAGGGGCAAGGTGGTCATGAACGGTTTAACAAGTGCGTAAAACGTTGCGGACGGGAGGCGTTGCAGCATAAATGCGTCGGGATGGCTGCGCGACATGGTGTAAACTTGGCCGATGCAAATTTTTCTTGTTTCCCTGGCAGCGCTTCTTTATATCGGTGGCATATTCTTGCCGGCCGAGCGGCAACGTGCCATTTCAGGCGTGATCGCGGCAGGGTGGTTATTGCACGGCGTTTCGTTGTGGATGGAAATGACAATGCCGGGGAGCCTGCGCATTGGTTTTGCTTTCGTGCTGTCAACAGCGCTCTGGATATCGATTGCCATATTCTGGATAGAGAATCGCAATTTCTCGCTGGATAGCTTGCGTGTCCTTATTTTGCCCTGCGCGGCGGTTGCAGTTGTTCTACCGGTCCTGTTTCCCGGCATGGTGATGTCCACTCAGGGGCGTTCTCCCTTGTTCTCCTGGCATATTGCGATTGCCATTCTGGCCTATAGCAGTCTTACGATAGCCGCTTTTCATGCGGTCCTGATGGCATTGCAGGAGTCGCGCCTGCACATGCGCCCGGCGGCCAGCGGCCACGGATGGCTGGCCAGTGCGCTGGATAGGTTGCCTGCCTTGCTGACGATGGAAAAGCTGTTGTTCCGGATGATAGGAGTGGGATTTGTTCTGCTTACACTGACCGTGCTATCGGGCATAGTTTTTTCTGAAGAACTGTTTGGCATACCTTTGCGCTGGGATCATAAGAATATATTTACGCTTTTGTCCTGGGGATTGTTCGGCATTCTGCTCGCCGGTCGGCGCTGGCAGGGCTGGCGGGGCAAGACTGCATTGAGTTTCACGCTAACCGGATTTGCCGCATTGCTGCTGGCATACGTGGGTAGCCGCTTCGTGCTGGAAGTGGTTTTGCACAGAATGGGAGGATGAAGTGAGAGTGCTGGTTGTACTGGCCTTGGTAGCCATCATTGTTTACCTGGTGCGCGGATTGATCGCTCGCCGTCAGGCATCTCGCTCCTCGCCTTCCTCCGCTGCTGCTTCGCCTGCCAGCGAACCGATGCGACAGTGCCTGCACTGCGGCGCTTACTTTCCGGCCTCGGAAGCCGTGGTGCATGCGCCGGACCAGATATTCTGCAGCGAAGAACATCGTCGCCTGCATTTGCAGAATAAGGCATGAAACCCATTGGGCAATTCTTTGTAGACGATCTGCAGCCCACGGTATGGCGAACTCTGCAGACTTTCTGCGCGACCAGGGTTGTTATTTCGCTCATGCTGCTGGCCTATCTTTCGGTGGGAACGGACCAGCGTTTCTGGATCAGCGACAAATTCCTCTACCGCGAGGCCTGTGGCTTGTATGTGCTGCAGGCCTTGATGTTTTTTGTGCTCTCCATCTATGAGAAGCGGCGCTTCCGGTTACAACTGAATGCCGGCATTGCGATTGATATTTTCCTGATATCCATTCTTTATCTCGCTTCCGGCGGCACTAAGAGCGGACTGGCCATTCTTTATCTTTTCCCCCTGGCAGGCGGAGCTATCCTGGCGCCGTTGACCATGGCGCTGTTTTTCTCGTCCATCGTGGCCGTGATCCTGCTGCTGGAAAACTGGTATCAGTTCTTCCAGATGCGCGATGGGACCAGCATATCGCAGGCGGGTTTGTACGGCGCTGCGTTTTTCGCCGCTGCTTATGTGATCAACCGCCTGGCAGCGCGCCTGCTACGGCAGGAAGAGCTGGCCGTAAAGCGGGGCCAGGAGTTGTACATCCAGGAAGCGATTAATCATCTGGTTATTGCCGATATGGGAGACGGTATTCTGGTGGTTGATGGTACCGGGACCATTCATATCGCGAATCCGGCAGCCGAACGCATGCTGGGGTTGGCGGTAAGCAGCCAGAACCAGCAACCCCGTCTGGCGCAGCTACCTTTTCTTCAGCCTATCGCGCAGGCTTTTTCTGAATGGAAGGCGACATCAGTCCCGGTCCTGCCGGCGCAACAAGCCTTGCCGGTTTTTGTGCGCATACGGCGGGAGAACTTTTTACTGGATGAGCGCACGCTGCCGGGAGGCATGGGGCGACCAGATCCTGTGGTGCACCTGAAATTGAGGTTTACCACAGTGGAAACCGGGATCTCCGAGGAAGAGCGATTCGTGATTTTTCTGCAGGACGTGAGTGAAATCGAAAACCGGGCGCAACAATTGAAACTGGCTGCCATGGGGCGCTTGACAGCCAGCATCGCCCACGAGGTGCGTAATCCTCTGGCTGCCGTGTCTCATGCCGCTTCCTTGCTCAAGGAGGAGGTTGCGGATGCGCCGCAGAAGCGCCTGCTCAGCATCGTCGAGGACAATGTGGCACGCCTGGACCGCATGATTGAAGATATCCTGAAGCTTTCGCGTAAGGCGCACACTCAAAGCGAGCCTATTGACCTCTATGCCGCCCTCCTGGAGATCGTGAACGAATTTCAGGAGATGCGTTCCGTCAGGCCGGGTTTGATCCGGGTAGAACCCATGCTGGGGCAGAGAGTATTGTTCGATCCCCTGCATCTGCGCGAAATACTTGCCAATCTGATGGCTAACGCGCTGCGTTATGCCAGTGGAGCCGATGGTAGCATCAAGATCTATCTGGTGATGGGTGTTTCCGGTGCCATGGAGTTGCATGTGCAGGACGATGGTCCTCCGATCAGCGCAGAGGTGCGTGCCCACTTGTTTGAACCGTTTTACACGACATCCAACAAGGGCACCGGTTTGGGTTTGTACGTGGCGCGCGAGCTGTGCGCCAACAATGGCGCCATGCTGGATTATGAATACCGGACCGATTCGCCCCACGGTTTTACCGAACCGGCGAGCGGTCGTTTTGTCATCACTTTTTCCCCGCTTGCTTAGGGCTGATTATGAGCGCACCCTGCATTTTGATTGTCGATGACGAGGCGGATCTGCGCGAACTGCTTGAGATTACCTTCGTCAAGATGGGATTGGATACGGAAAGCGCAGAAGATCTGACCGCTGCCCGCCGCTGCCTGACAGCACGCGATTACGCGCTGATACTCACCGACATGCGTCTACCGGATGGATTGGGTATAGAGCTTGTACGGGAGGTAGCTGCCAGCGGTCGGACGATTCCGATTGCCGTCATTACTGCCTATGGCAGTACGGATAATGCAGTCGAAGCGCTCAAGGCCGGGGCCTTCGATTACCTTTCCAAGCCGGTCAACCTGGAGCAATTGCGCTTGCTGGTGCAGTCTGCGCTGAAGCTGCAGGTAGCAGCGTCTGCAGCGGAATTGCCGCGGCAGGGGCAGGGAGCAAGTCCGTTGCGGTTATTGGGACAGGCGCCCGTCATGCGGGAAGTGCATGCGCAGATCATGCGGGTGGCGCGCAGCATGGCGCCGGTTGCAATTACCGGCGAGTCAGGCAGCGGCAAGGAACTGGCAGCGCGCGATATCCATGCTCAAAGTTCACGCGCTGACAAACCTTTTATCGCCGTGAATTGCGGTGCGATTCCGGAAACCCTGATGGAAGCGGAATTTTTTGGTTATCGCAAGGGCGCGTTTACCGGCGCCACCGAAGACCGCGACGGGTTTTTCCAGGCCGCGCATGGCGGCACCCTGATGCTGGATGAAGTGGCGGACCTGCCGCTCGCCATGCAGGTGAAGTTATTGCGTGCAATACAGGAGCGCCGCGTGCGCAAGGTGGGCGCAACGACGGAAGAGGCGGTCGACGTGCGCCTGATCAGTGCGACCCATCAGGATTTGGCGAAATGCGTGGAGCAGGGTAAGTTTCGCCAGGACTTGTATTACCGGCTGAATGTCATCGAATTACGCTTGCCGCCGCTGCGCGAACGTTCTCAGGATATTCCTCTGCTGGCGGAAGCCATACTGTCGCGCCTGGCTGGCGGAGGACCGCATGCAAAACTGTCTGCGGAAGCCAGGCACGCCCTGCAAACGTATGCTTTTCCTGGCAATGTGCGCGAACTGGAAAATATCCTGGAACGTGCGCTGGCCTTCGCTAATGATGGATTGATCGAGGTGGTTGACTTGGCCTTGCGGCATGGGAATGTGGCCCTATCGGCTCCGGCAGAGCCGGAAGAGGTGCCAACTCCCATGTTTGCTGCGGAAATGGTGGTGGACAGAGAATTCGACATTGCGGTGCCTGCTCCTGTTGCCGTCGCCTCGCCCGATGCCGGTCTGCCTGCTTCCTTGCCGGATCATCTGGAGCAGATTGAGCGCGAAATGATATTGCGTGCACTGGCGAAAACCCATTTCAATCGTACCCAGGCGGCGGAGCTGCTGGGCATCAGCTTCCGCCAGTTGCGTTATCGGATGCAAAGACTGTCTATCAATGAGCCTGAATGAATGTCCCGCCATGACGGTGGATAATGCTGGATGGTGCAGCGGCGTGGACCGCCTGCCCTCGCCGAATCATGATGCAAGGCCTGATGGCGTGGCCGTGGACCTGCTGGTTATTCATAATATCAGCCTGCCTCCTTCCGAATATGGCGGGACCTATATCGCTGACTTGTTCACGAATTGCCTAGATTGCGACGCTCATCCCTATTTCGATCATTTGCGTGACCTGCGGGTCTCGTCCCATTTCCTGATTCGCCGCGATGGACAGATTATCCAGTTTGTGCCGGTGACAATGCGCGCCTGGCACGCCGGCCTGTCGAATTTCCAGGGGCGCGAGCGCTGCAATGATTTCTCGATCGGGATTGAACTTGAGGGGTCGGACTTCGAGCCATTTACCGATGTCCAGTATCAGCAACTGGCACGACTGACCTATAGCCTGCAACGGGCCGTGCCGCTGACCGCTGTCACCGGACATGAGCATATTGCGCCAGGCCGCAAAACCGATCCCGGTCCCTTCTTTAACTGGGATAATTACCAGTATGAATACCGCCGCGTGCATGGGACAACGGCACCCGAATCAGGGCATCTTTTACGTTTTTATTTTTCCGAAGGGAAAAGCCTGACGTAAAAGGGACCCTGAAAAGTCAAGATTTTTATTGCCCGAAATAGTAAGCCTTGTGCCAAAAAAGCTATTGCACACTCCTTAATGGCGCACTAGAATTAGTGTATGCCGTTCTCTCCCGTACTATATGTAGTGTTTCGGGTCGCGGTTCGTTTTGGCGCTTAGTTTGCCAAACGCAACAAACCTAGTAACAAGAACCTTTTTTACAGGTGGCAGAGGGCGGAAAGTCATTTCTGTCTACACAGAATGACCAAGATCGTCTCCTCTTGCTGCCCATGACATGAATATAAGCTCCGGAATGGAGTTTTTGTTTTTGCAAGTTCCGGAATTCTTGATATCTGGATCAATATAATACGCAGCAAAGCTGCCGGCATAGTCTCAGGAGGCCTAGTGCATACTACCCAACATACCCCCGTAACCTCGTCCGTCGACATGGGTTTTACTTCATCTTCAGCTGAATCCGGCCGGGCTTCTGCCGCCTCGGCGTTCAATCTGGCTGATTACAAGATTATCCGCCGTAATGGTGCGGTGGTTGGATTTGAACCGTCCAAGATTTCCATCGCCATGACCAAGGCCTTTTTGGCCGTTAACAGCAGCCAGGGAGCTGCTTCTGCGCGTGTACGCGAACTGGTCGAAAAACTGACGTCCGATGTCGTCAATGCTTTGCTGCGCCGCCGTCCGGCTGGCGGTACCTTCCACATCGAAGATGTGCAGGACCAGGTCGAGCTGGCGCTGATGCGTTCTGGCGAACACGATGTGGCCCGCGCTTACGTACTATATCGCGCCAAGCGCATGGAAGAACGTGCGCGGAAAATGAGCGAAGCTGCTGCCGTCCACTCGGTGGAATTGCACATGGTCGACAACGGCGTGCGTAGCGTGCTGAACCTGGAAAAATTGCTGGGCATGATTGAGGCCGCCTGTGTCGGCCTCGAAAAAAATGTCGATGCGCAAGCCATTTTCAATGAAACCATCAAGAATCTCTACGATGGCGTGCCCGTCGCGGAAGTGCATAAGTCCACGATTCTCGCGGCCCGTGCACTGATGGAAAAGGATCCTGCTTATAGTCAGGTGACGGCGCGTCTGTTGATGCACACGATTCGCAAGGAAGTGTTCGGTCAGGAAGTCGCACAAGGTGAGGCAGCAGTGCACTATCTCGAGTACTTTCCGAAATTTATCCAGAAAGGCATCAATGCCGAACTGCTGGACAACAAGCTGGCAGAGTTTGATCTGAAAAAACTGGCGGAAGCACTGGTGCCCGACCGCGATCTGCAATTCGGTTACCTCGGTTTGCAAACCTTGTATGACCGTTACTTCCTGCATATCGACGGCAATCGCATCGAAATGCCGCAAGCTTTTTTCATGCGCGTGGCGATGGGCTTGTCGCTGAATGAAAGCGATCGTGAAGCACGTGCTATCGAGTTCTACAACCTGTTGTCGACCTTCGACTTCATGAGCTCCACGCCGACCTTGTTTAACTCCGGCACTCAGCGTTCGCAATTGTCCTCCTGCTACCTGACGACGGTGGCCGATGACTTGGAAGGCATCTACGAAGCAATCAAGGAAAATGCATTGCTCGCCAAATTCGCGGGCGGCCTGGGCAATGACTGGACGCCGGTGCGTGCACTCGGTGCGCACATCAAAGGTACCAATGGCAAGTCGCAAGGTGTGGTGCCTTTCCTGAAAGTTGTCAACGACACAGCCGTTGCCGTGAATCAGGGTGGTAAACGTAAAGGCGCCGTGTGTGCCTATCTGGAAACCTGGCATATGGATGTCGAGGAATTCCTGGAATTGCGCAAAAACACCGGTGATGATCGTCGCCGTACGCATGACATGAACACCTCGAACTGGATTCCTGATTTGTTCATGAAACGTGTGATGGAAAAAGGTGAATGGACCTTGTTCTCGCCATCCGACGTACCGGATCTGCACGACAAGTTCGGTAAGGCTTTTGAAGAAGCCTACATCGGTTACGAGCAAAAAGCTGCACGCGGTGAACTGCGCCTGTTCAAGAAAGTCCAGGCGATGGATCTGTGGCGCAAGATGTTGTCCATGCTGTTCGAAACCGGTCATCCCTGGATTACCTTCAAGGATCCTTGCAACATCCGTTCGCCGCAGCAGCACGTAGGCGTGGTTCATAGCTCGAATCTATGCACCGAGATCACACTGAATACCAATGACTCGGAAATCGCAGTCTGCAACCTGGGCT
>JAEZLB010000279.1 GCA_023435945.1 Pseudomonadota bacterium
GGGAGGGGGGGCATTCTCATTCTGTAGAAAGTACGTGCCGACGGTCGTTTCTGCGCGAGCATGGACAGGAAAAAGCCCTGTTGTGAAAGCGCTGCAAGCCTAAAAAGTTGTCATATTAAAAACGGCAAATTCTGTCATACTGGCAAGCATTTACATAGCAATTTTGCAACATATTCTTCTCCCATCCTCCCATTAAGCCATGACGCAGACAGCCTATGCAGGACTTCTCCTGACCTTGCTCCTGCTCTCTCACCCAGCACTGGCGCAGGGAGAGGAGCCCTTGCGAGAGCCGCTGTTTACCCTGAATGGCTTCGGGACGGCAGGCGTTGTGCGTAATACGAACCAGGGGGGCGATTTCACTTTGCATGCCTTGCAGCGCGAGGGCGCTGGCGTCTCGGGCGACTGGAGTGCCAAAATCGACAGCCGAATTGGCGCTCAGGTGACCGCCAATTTCTCACCGCAGCTATCGGCAATACTGCAGGCAGTGATCGAACAGCGCGAAGATGGCGATTTCGATGCTGCAGTGGATTGGGCAACGCTGAAATACCAGGCCACGCCTGACCTGTCATTCCGGATAGGGCGCGTGATCCTGCCGCTACTGCTGTACTCCGACAATTACAAGGTCGGATACGCGCAACACTGGCTGCGGGCGCCGGTCGAAGTGTACCGGCTCATACCGCTGACCAGCAGCGATGGCATAGACATGCTCTATCGCATCAAGCACGGCAAGTTCCAGCATACATTGCAACTGGCCTATGGCGACAATACGCGACGTGCGCCGGAAGGAGGGGTGGTCCGTATCAGGCAGGGCTGGCTGATCTCCGACACCGTCGATATCGGGCCACTTACCGTGCATGCGACAGCCGCCGGTTCGCATACCACCATAGACGTCACACCTTATAACGAGCTGTTCAACGGCTACCGACTGGTTGCGAAAGGACTGCTTCCCGGTGACGCGGCGGCGGCACAGGCGATCATCAACAAGTACGAACCCGATCACCGCATCACCACTTTCTACAGCATGGGAGCCAGCTACGATCCCGGCAAGTGGTTTGTCACGAGCGAGCTGGCACAGGTCAACAGCAAGTCCGTGTTCGGTACGCGATTTGCCTGGTACGCAACCGGCGGATACCGCATCGGCAAATTTCTTCCTTACCTGACCTATACCTACGCCAAGGCCAGAAGCCCGTTGAGCGATCCCGGCGCTGCTTCGGTCGACCCCACCGTGCAGGCGCTTAACGCCGGTTTGAATAAGGCACTGGCTTACGCGCCCGAGCAAAAAACGCTGGCAATCGGCGCGCGCTGGGACATCGCACGTAATGCGGCATTGAAGGTTCAGTTCGACCACACGCGAATTGCCGAAAATTCCTTCGGCACCTTGCAATCTACAAGGCAAACACCACAGGGAACACGCTTGAATGTGTTTAGTATCAGTATGGATTGGGTGTTCTGAGTGAGCGCAGGAGCATGGAACTAACACGCAGAATCACCGGCTGTCTGATTGCTTGCATGGCACTGGCCTGGCCAGCAGCCTATGCGGAAGTTGTGCCCGTGGTATCCGCCAAATGTTCCATTGCAACGCTCACCGATACCCAGCTCATTGATATTTTTCTGGGCAAGGAAAGCCGGTTTCCCAACGGCGAACCGGCCATGCCGCTGGACCAGGCCGAAGGCAGTGAAATACGCGATGAGTTCTATGCACGCTATGCCAATCAATCGCCGCCGCAATTAAAAGCCTACTGGTCCAAGCTGATTTTTACCGGCAAGAGCCAGCCGCCGCGTGAAATCGTATCGGTGCCTAAGCTACGCAAAGTACTGGCAAACAATCCTTATGCCATCAGCTACATGCGGCGTAGTGAAGTCGATGGGACATTGCGAGTCGTCGAAATAAAGGAAAAGTGATGATCCAGTTCTCTCCGCTGCTAACGGTGTTGCGTGCATGGTCCGCAGGCTGTGAAGTCCTTGCCGCCCCCCCGGATCTGCATCATCCGATAAAAGCGGCATGCACCTCGTTCTGCAATGCGAGGATCTGTGCCTGACCATATCCTTCCTGAAGGCCCCCTGCGGCGCATGCTGGAGCGCCGGGTCGATGCCTATGCACTCTTTATGCTGGTGGCAATGGTCATCATTATTGCCATCTGGCTTTCCACTGTGCGAGTCGTGCAGGTCGAGCGTACCGCTGCAGCGTTGCGCGCGGCCGAGGCGGCACAGGAGCAGATCGAGGTCTATGAAGCGCAGATGATTCGCAACCTTGGTGCCATCGACCAGACTTTAAAGACCATCGCCTACATTCATTCGCTGAAAAATGTACGCCCGGTACTACGTGAACTGAATGAGTACGGGGTCATCCCGTCGATGCTGATATTCTCCATCGAGATTGCCGACCGCAACGGCATGATTATTGAAACTTCCGATGCCGCAGAGCGAAACGACATTTCACATGAGCCCTACTTCCACTTCCACCGGGCGGAAGACTGGGATTGGCCCCAGATCAGCGTGACCGATGGCAAGCCGGAAAGAGGAGGGCGGCTGCAGTTCAGCCGCAGGCTGAATAATGCGGATGGCAATTTTGACGGCGTGGTCATGGTTTCCCTGCCTGCTGATTATTTCACCAGCGGTTACGATACGGCGCGCCTGGGACGCAACGGCGTGCTGGGATTGATCGACAGGAATGGTTATTTTCTGGTCAGGCGCAGCGGCGACATAGTCAGCATGGGGGAGATTGCGGGGCCGGAGCTCATCGACGATGAGCAGCAGAGTTTTCAGAATGTGCTGCAGAAAAACGCATGGGATGGGGTGGAACGCTATATCCATGTGCGGGCCTTGTATGGCTTTCCGCTCAGCGTTATGGTTGGCCTGGCGAAGGATGAACAGTTGGCTGCTTATCGGCACCAGATGCGCATCTATATGGGGTCGGCGACTGCGGCAACGCTGCTGTTGTTGATCGTTGCAGCCCTGCTGACAAACTTATCCTGGCATATTGCCAAAGGGCGCGCGCGGATTCGCAAGGACCAGGAAACCTATTACGCTGCCTCGGAAGCCAGCCTGGAAGCCATCATGGTCTGGCGCTGTACGAAGAAGGTGGGGAGGGTTGCCGACAAGATGGATTTTGTGCTGGATAGCATCAATTATCGCGGCACCCACATGTTCGGCAAAGCCAAGAATGCACTGCTCGGCCGCAGCGTGCATGAATTGCTGCCGGAATGCGGACACAATGGTTTTCTTGATGCGCTGATGCAGGTGTCGGAGTCGGGGGTGATACATGAGCACGAATGGGAAAACGATTTCCCATCGTTGCAGGCCAAGTGGCTGTATCGCCAGGTGATACGCGTGCAAGATGGGGTGGTCGTCATACTGCGCGATATCTCCGACCGGCGGGAAGCGGAAGCGCGTATCAGCCACATGGCCCATCACGATGCGCTGACGGGCCTGCCTAACCGGACCCTGCTGGAGCAAAGGCTGAAGCAGGCCATGCAGCATGCGCAATTGCATAGACAGTTGTTGGCAGTGGTGTTCGTGGATCTGGATAATTTCAAACTGGTCAATGACGGCCTGGGTCACAAGGCAGGAGATGAGCTGCTCAAAATTGTGGCGCGCCGCATGGAGCACTGTTTGCGTTCTATCGATACGGTGGTGCGGCTGGGCGGCGATGAATTCGTCATGCTGCTGTATGGCGACCTCGAGCATAACAATCGGCTGTCGGCCCTGCTGCAACAAGTGAGCACCTCCATTTCAGAGCCGATTCACCTGCACAATCAGCGCTTTGAAATTACCTGCAGTCTGGGTGTCGCCATTTATCCGCGGGATGGTGAAGACGGCGAGACCTTGTTATCCAATGCCGACGCCGCGATGTATGAAGCCAAGGCGTTGGGGCGGAACAATTTCCAGTTCTACCATCCTCGCATGCATGAACGTATCGTGGAGAAGCTAGCGTTGCAGGAGGGCTTACGCAACGCGGCGGCAAGAAATGAGCTGGTGCTGCTGTATCAGCCGCAGGTGCATCTGCGTTCCGGCTTCATCGTGGGTGTGGAAGCGCTCATCCGCTGGCAACATCCGTCCAAAGGCTTGATCCTGCCGTCCGACTTTATTCCTCTGGCTGAGGAGAACGGCACCATTCTGGCTATCGGCGAGTGGGTCTTGCGTACGGCCTGCCATCAGAACAAGGCTTGGCAGGATGCGGGATTACGCCCGATGGTCATTTCCGTCAATGTATCGGCACGACAGTTCCGTTCAATCACTCTCATTACGCAGGTGCGTGAGGCCTTGCAGGAAAGTGGCATGGAACCGTGTTATCTGAACCTGGAGGTGACGGAAAGCCTGATCATGCAGGACACGGAACAGGCGATCGCCATTATGCAGGCGCTGAAGGCCATGGGGGTGCAATTATCGATCGACGATTTCGGGACGGGTTACTCCAGCCTGAGCGCGCTCAAAAGTTTTCCGATTACCAGTCTGAAACTGGACCGTTCCTTTGTGGCCGACCTGGGCGAAGACAAGGACGATGAAGCGATTACCAAGGCGATCATTGTGCTGGGCCACGAACTCGACCTGGACGTGATTGCCGAAGGCGTGGAGACTGCGGCGCAGCTGGCGTTTCTGGTGAACAGCGATTGTGATGCGGCACAGGGATATTATTTTGGGGAGCCGGTGTCGGCGCAGGCCATGGAAGGTCGGACAAGGATGCGCTACCGGCCTGCTGATCTTGTCGCGACAAGTGTGCGCTGAGCGTCTATGGGAACCAGCCTGGCTCTGGGCTTGGCCAAAAAACTTCGATCAGCTCAGCGGCCTGCTTTCCCAGCCTGTTGCCGACGGCGCTCCATACGCATGCGCCAGCGCGACTGGGTATGAAGGCGCCAGATCAGGTTGGTGCCGAAGTAACCGATCACTGCAAGTACCGCACCAATCGTCACTAAACCGACCAGCAGCGGCAGACCGGCTGCTTGCGCCCATGAGACGGCATCGGACAACCATGTAATCATGCCGTCAAAACTCATCTCGCGCTCAGTGAACAGCTGTTCATACGCGACATGGGCGGCCATGGAGACCGCTTGCCCCGTGAGCAGCATCCCTATCTGATAAGCGAGATAGATGATGAAAGGCGTCGTAAACGGATTGGACAGGAAGGTAGCTAACGCAGCCACCGGAATATTCACGCGAAAGAGAATGGCAAATGCGGCGGCAAAAGGAATTTGCATCGCCGGTACCGCGATGGAAAAAAACAATCCTACTGCCAGTCCCCCTGCAACGGAGCGACGATTAAATTGCCACAGCGCGTGATGATCCAGAAAGCGGGCCAGTGGTTGCAGCATCCGGTTTTGCCGAATCGTCTCGGCAGCCGGGAGGTGACGCCACAGCCAGTGATCGCCAAATCTTTTTGGTTTAGACATAGAGCCACATTGAAATCGGAGCCTTTCCGAACCTGCCTGTGGAGCGGAAAGAAATTTATTAGCGCCAAATAATACTGCGATTGATGCCCGGTGTCTTTATCTGTAAAGACATTAATTCCTAGGGTTTTCCCTGAAATTATTAAAATCTTCCCTGCAACTTGACAGAAGATGAAGGCAGATGTGTATTTGCCTGATCCATCCATCAAGGAATGAAGGGAACTTGGTTACCTTCGCCAGGCTTGCTACTTGGCAAGCTTGCAGCTTCAATAAAGCGCTGATACCTCCCCCGTGCGCGAAAGTCGCAGGAGTGAGCCCACGCACGGTCAGCTGGCGCAGTGCATTACTTGCCGATGCAGAACCGGCTGAATATCACCCCTAATAAATCATCTGGCGTGAATTCGCCGGTAATGCTGTTCAGTGCATCTTGTGCCAGCCGCAATTCCTCGGCAAACAAATCCAGCGCCTGATCATTGTGTGCCGCTTGTTCGGCCGCCGCTTCGAGGTGAGTGCGCGCGGACTGCAGGGCATTGAGATGGCGCTCGCGTGCGAGATAAACCGATTCGCCGGTTTGCTGCCAGCCAGCGATGCGCAGCAATTCGGCGCGCAGCAGGTCGATGCCTTCTCGCTCGGAGGCGGAAAGATAAAGCTGAGTGAGCTTGCCATAGGTCTCGATACTTGCCTGATGGCCGGATAAATCGATCTTGTTCCAGATGCGAATAACGGGAACGCCGGCCGGGAAACGCGCGGCAATATCTTCATCGGCGGCAGTGGGGCCGTGGCTGGCATCCAGCATGTGCAGGATTACATCGGCTTTTTCCACCGCACCCCAGGTGCGGGCAATGCCGATGCGTTCGACTTCATCGCTGGCTTCCAGGTTGTCGCGTATGCCGGCGGTGTCGATGATGTGAATCGGAATGCCTTCTATCTGTATGGTCTCGGTGACCTTGTCGCGCGTGGTGCCAGCGATAGGCGTGACGATTGCGACATCGGAGCCTGCCAGTGCATTCAGCAGCGATGACTTGCCGACATTAGGCTGGCCTGCCAGCACTACGCTCAGGCCATCGCGCAAGAGTGCGCCCTGCGAGGCTTGCGAAAACACCTGCTCCAGTGCGTCGCGTATCGTCTGCAGCTGGCCGCGTGCATTCGATTTTTCCAGGAAATCGATTTCCTCTTCCGGGAAATCCAGCGTGGCTTCGACCAGCATGCGCAGGTTGATGACCTTCTCTACCAGGTCATGGATGGTCCTGGAGAAGGCGCCGGTCAGCGACTGGGACGCCGAGCGCGCAGCGGCTTCGGTGGTTGCCTCGATCAGGTCGGCCACGCCTTCCGCCTGAGCCAGGTCCAGCTTGTCATTCATGAACGCGCGTTGCGTGAATTCACCCGGCTCGGCCAGACGCAGGCCTATTGCTTGCCCCGCTTCCAGGCAACGGCGCAACAGGATTTGCAGCACCACGGGGCCGCCGTGTCCTTGCAGTTCCAGTACGTCTTCGCCGGTATAGGAGTGCGGCGCCTTGAAATAGATGGCCAGGCCCTGGTCGATGATCTTGCCATCGGCATCACGAAAGCCTAGGTAGGTGGCATGGCGTGGCTGAAGCTGTTCAACCCCGCACAAGGCCTGAATGACCGGCCCCAGATTTTTACCCGACACACGTACAACCCCAATGCCTCCGCGACCGGGTGCGGTGGCGATAGCTGCGATGGGAGAAGAATCAAACATGCTGCAATCCCCAAAAGTATTGGCGCTAGAAAAAAGCCCGTGCGATGAGGCACGGGCTTTTATTCAGTTGGCTGAAGATTAGCCTTCTTTACCTTCTTCAATGCGTTTGGTAATGACCCATTGCTGACCGATGGACAGAATGTTGTTCACTACCCAGTACAGTACCAGACCTGCCGGGAAGAAGAAGAACATGACCGAGAATGCGATCGGCATGAACATCATGATCTTGGCTTGCAGCGGATCCGGCGGCGTCGGTTTGAGTTTGGCCTGGATAAACATGGACACGGCCATGATGACAGGCAGGATGAACCACGGATCTGGCGACGACAGGTCATGAATCCAGCCGATCCATGGTGCGTTACGCATTTCCACGCTGGCCAGCAGCACCCAGTACAGTGCAATGAACACAGGGATCTGGATCAGGATGGGCAAGCAGCCACCGAGCGGGTTAATTTTCTCGGTTTTGTACAACTCCATCATGGCCTGATTCATGGCCTGCGGATTGTCCTTGTGACGTTCGCGGATTGCGGTCAGCTTGGGCGTCACCTTGCGCATCTTGGCCATGCTGCGGTAGCTGGCGGCCGATAGCGGGAAGAAGATCAGCTTGATGATGATGGTGACGACCACAATGGTCCAGCCCCAGTTGCAGAGAATGTCATGGATCTGCTCCATCAGCCAGAACAGGGGCTTGGCGAACATGGTCAGCCAGCCGTAGTCCTTCACCAGGTCGAAGCCGGGTGCGAAGGCATCCAGGTGATCCGACTCCTGCGGACCGACGAACAATTCCGCGGT
>JAEZLB010000313.1 GCA_023435945.1 Pseudomonadota bacterium
TGCCGTGGCGGTGTTCGATTCGGTCGCGGGTGTCGAGCCGCAGTCGGAGACGGTCTGGCGCCAGGCCGACAAGTACCGCGTGCCGCGGATCGTGTTCGTCAACAAGATGGACAAGATCGGCGCCGACTTCGACAAGTCGGTGGAGAGCATCCGCGACCGTCTGGGCGCCAAGGCCGTTCCGATCCAGCTTCCGATCGGTTCGGAATCGAACCTCAAGGGCGTGATCGACCTGGTCACCATGAAGGCGCTGGTCTGGGAAACCGACACCGTCGGCGCCGACGCCGATGTCCGCGACATTCCGGCCGACCTGCAGGCCGCGGCCGCCGCCGCGCGCAGCTACATGGTCGAGAACGCCGTCGAACTCGATGACGAGGCGATGGAATCCTACCTCTCCGGCGAAGAGCCGTCGGAAGAAGTGATCAAGAAGTGCATCCGCAAGGCCGTGCTGACCGGCGCCTTCTACCCGATCCTCTGCGGCTCGGCCTTCAAGAACAAGGGCGTGCAGCCGCTGCTGGACGCCGTCGTCGACTACCTGCCCTCGCCGGTGGACATCCCGCCGACCCCGGGCATCGACTTCCGCACCGAAGAGCCGGTCGTGCGCAAGGCTTCCGACGACGAGCCGCTGTCGGTCCTGGCGTTCAAGATCATGGACGACCCCTTCGTCGGCTCGGTGACCTTCTGCCGCATCTACTCGGGCAAGCTCGAGACCGGCATGGGCCTGCTGAACTCGACCCGCGACCGCAAGGAGCGCGTCGGCCGCATGCTGCTGATGCACTCGAACAACCGCGAGGACATCAAGGAAGCCCACGCCGGCGACATCGTCGCTCTGGCCGGCCTGAAGGACACCCGCACCGGCGACACCCTGTGCGATCCGACCCGCTCGCCGGTCATTCTTGAGCGCATGGAGTTCCCGGCGCCGGTGATCGAGATCGCCGTCGAGCCGAAGTCGAAGGCCGACCAGGAGAAGCTCGGCGTGGCGCTGGCCAAGCTGGCGTCCGAGGACCCGTCGTTCACCGTCTCGACGGATCACGAGTCGGGCCAGACCATCCTGAAGGGGATGGGCGAGCTGCACCTCGACATCAAGATCGACATCCTGAAGCGCACGTACAAGGTGGAAGCCAACATCGGCGCGCCGCAGGTGGCCTATCGCGAAAGCCTCGGCCGTCGCGCCGAGATCGACTACACGCACAAGAAGCAGACCGGCGGCACCGGTCAGTTCGCCCGCGTGAAGCTGGTGTTCGAGCCGGGCGAGCCGGGTTCGGGCTTCGTCTTCGAAAGCGCGATCGTCGGCGGCGCGGTGCCCAAGGAGTACGTCCCCGGCGTGCAGAAGGGCATCGAGTCGGCCAAGGAAAACGGCCTGCTGGCCGGCTTCCCGCTGATCGACTTCAAGGCCACCCTGATCGACGGCGCCTTCCACGACGTCGACTCCTCGGTCCTGGCCTTCGAAATCGCCAGCCGCGCGGCCTTCAAGGAACTGCGCGAGAAGGGCGGCCCGAAGCTGCTCGAGCCGATCATGGCCGTCGAGGTCGTGACCCCGGAAGAGTATCTGGGTTCGGTCATCGGCGACCTGAACGGCCGTCGCGGTCAGATCCAGGGCCAGGACGTCCGCGGCAACGCGATCGTGCTGAACGCCTTCGTGCCGCTGGCCAACATGTTCGGTTACGTGAACAACCTGCGGGGCATGTCGCTAGGCCGCGCCGCCTTCACCATGCAGTACGACCACTACGATCCGGTGCCGCAAGCCGTCGCCGACGAAGTCATCAAGAAGTACGCCTAATTCCAACCCTAGTTTAGAGGACAGGCCCGGACAGGGCTGGAGCTTGAAATGGCCAAGGAAAAGTTCGAACGCACTAAGCCGCACTGCAACATCGGCACGATCGGTCACGTTGACCACGGCAAGACGACGTTGACGGCTGCAATCACGATCACGCTTGCGAAGAGCGGCGGTGCGACGGCGAAGAACTACGCCGACATCGACGCTGCGCCGGAAGAGAAGGCGCGCGGGATCACGATCAACACGGCGCACGTGGAATATGAGACGGAAAACCGTCACTACGCGCACGTCGACTGCCCGGGCCACGCCGACTACGTGAAGAACATGATCACGGGTGCGGCGCAGATGGACGGCGCGATCCTGGTGGTTTCGGCGGCCGACGGCCCGATGCCGCAGACGCGCGAGCACATCCTGCTGGCGCGTCAGGTCGGCGTTCCGGCGCTGGTGGTGTTCATGAACAAGGTCGACATGGTCGACGACGCCGAGCTGCTGGACCTGGTTGAGATGGAAGTGCGCGAGCTGCTTTCGTCCTACCAGTTCCCGGGCGACGACATTCCGGTGACCAAGGGCTCGGCCCTGGCGGCGGTCGAAGGCCGCAACCCGGAGATCGGCGAAGAGCGGATCCTGGAGCTGATGGCTTCGGTGGACGCCTACATCCCGCAGCCGGAGCGTCCGGTCGACCTGCCGTTCCTGATGCCGGTGGAAGACGTGTTCTCGATCTCGGGCCGCGGCACGGTTGTGACCGGCCGTATCGAGAAGGGCATCGTGAAGGTCGGCGAGGAAGTCGAGATCGTCGGCATCCGTCCGGTTCAGAAGACGGTGTGCACGGGCGTCGAGATGTTCCGCAAGCTGCTGGACCAGGGCCAGGCGGGCGACAACGTGGGCGTGCTGCTGCGCGGCACGAAGCGCGAGGACGTGGAGCGCGGCCAGGTGCTGTGCAAGCCGGGTTCGATCACCCCGCACACCAAGTTCCTGGCCGAAGCCTACATCCTGACGAAGGAAGAAGGCGGCCGCCACACGCCGTTCTTCACCAACTATCGTCCGCAGTTCTACTTCCGCACGACGGACGTGACCGGCATCGTGACGCTGAAGGAAGGCGTCGAGATGATCATGCCGGGCGACAACGCCGAGCTGAACGTCGAACTGATCACCCCGATCGCGATGGAAGAGAAGCTGCGCTTCGCCATCCGCGAAGGCGGCCGCACCGTCGGCGCCGGCGTGGTGTCCAAGATCATCGCCTAAGCATCGTTGCTTAGGGCGCTATGCGAGCGACGCGGTCGCTCGCGACTTGAGCGCTTGACGATCGACTAAGGAAACGGCCCCCGGAGCGATCCGGGGGCCGTTTTCGTTGCGCGGGTTGCGGTGGGATCGGCGGAGAAGGTCAGCCCTTCCGATAGGGCGACATCGCCTCTGTCATCGCCGCGATCTCATGCGCTACGGCCGGCCGTTCGCGGTCCAGATAGCGGCGCACGGGGTCTCTGAGCGCCGGATCGGCGATGTGGTGGGCGCTGTAGACGGGGCTGGGCAGGTAGCCGCGGGCGATCTTGTGCTCGCCCTGGGCCCCGG
>JAEZLB010000043.1 GCA_023435945.1 Pseudomonadota bacterium
GGCCGTGCTGGGCCCCAGTCCTGCCGATTCGGCGAGATCGCGCAGGTGTGCGACAGCAGCGCTGACATCAAAAGGCTGGTCTTCGATCGCTGCCATGACGAGATCGCGCGCGGCTGCCAGCGAAGCGCGTCCCACTTCTTCATAAGGCACGCGCACCACCAGCTTGTACACACCACGTACCGGCGTCGAACGGGCCTTGCCGAACGCGGAAGGAATGCCGGCCAGGTTCTGCAGCTCTATCATCACGTGTTCCATGATGTGGGCCGGCCAGGTGCCGTCGCGTAGCCGTTCCAGGAAACCGCCCGGCTGGCCGATACCGCAATGATGTGCAGCCAAAGTCGGTAGCCAGCTTGTCAGCCGTTCATTGAATCCGGGCAGGGTGTTCGATGGCGAATCTTCGAGGTCGCCGATATCAACCCACGCCTCAATACTGGGGCGGTAGGTCCAGATGTTCGGGCCACGCAGGTATAACGCATTGATAACCTCAAGGGTTTTGCGCTTGTTCATTCTATAACTCTGAGAGTAGGGAGAGATTGCGGCAGAAAAGCCGCGGCAGGTGGGGGTTCCAGTAAAAGAAATTCCGCAAAAGCGAATATCAGATAACCAGTCTAGCTAAGCAACAAACAAAAATAATCTAGGGAAAATACCAGTCTGTTCGTTATTACGAACAAGCCTGTTAATATACTGGAAGCCGATATATTTGGCGTATCGAATTCTTCGTTAGAGACTAATTATTTTTTCTCCTCAAGCAAGCGGCTGTCTGACAAATTCCTGATGGCATCCGACTTCCTCATCCGCCCCTCTTTTCCTTTCGCATGAAAACCGCATTCTCCGGGCTGCCGGTAAAAAAGCATGTCCTTCCTCCGGCGTGGCGTGAAGTGCTGGAATCCCGTTTGCTGGACGGCGAAACTATCCTGGCACACGTCGAGCTGGATCTCGATGTCCGGCTGCGATTCGTGGCCGGTATCGTCGTGGTCACGTCGCACCGCCTGCTGGCAAAAACAGGCGATGACAGTGGCTGGCAGGAGTGGCCATACAGGGCCGATCTGGCATTGACCCACCATGATCATGCGGGTGTCGGCACGCTGGAGCTGGTGGACCACACGGCCCGCCTGGCCACATGGCGTTATACCTTGGGCCACAATCCGGAAGCCTTGCGCGTCATCGATGCTTTTAAGCTGCAGTCCGGGATTGCCGCCAATGGGGCGGCGCCGGTATTGCCGGCCGGCCTGAGTTGCCCGCGTTGCAAGGCGCCCCTCGACGAGGACCAGGAAACATGCGCGGTCTGCACGTCGGAAATCCATACGCCGCCTTCGACCTGGACGTTGTTTCGTCTCTGGCGTTTTGCCAAGCCCTACCAAGGGCAACTGCTGGCGGCTTTCCTGCTGACGCTGGCTTCGACGGCCGCCACGCTGGTGCCGCCTTACCTGACCATGCCACTGATGGACAATGTGCTGATTCCCTATCAGAACGGTGCGCCGCTGGATGTCGAACTGGTCTCGTTCTACCTCGGCGGCCTGTTCGGCGCGGCGCTGTTTGCATGGGTGCTGGGATGGGGCAAGACTTACATCCTGGCGCTGGTAAGCGAGCGCATCGGTGCTGATTTGCGTGCGGAAACTTTCGAGCACCTGCTGCGCATGTCGCTGGAATACTTCGGTGGGCGGCGCACCGGCGACCTGATGGCGCGCATCGGCTCCGAGACCGACCGCATCTGCGTGTTCCTGTCGCTGCACCTGCTGGATTTTGCGACCGATGTGTTGATGATCGTCATGACGGCGGCGATCCTGCTGTCCATCGATCCGTGGCTGGCGCTGGTGACCCTGCTGCCTTTGCCCTTCATTGCCTGGATGATCCATGCGGTACGCGAGCGCCTGCGGCAGGGCTTCGAAAAGATAGATCGCATCTGGGCGGAAGTGACCAACGTGCTGTCTGACACCATACCGGGCATACGCGTGGTGAAAGCCTTTGCCCAGGAGAAGCGGGAAGCGCAGCGTTTCCGTGAAGCGAACCGGCACAACCTGCAGATCAATGACCGGGTCAACAAGATCTGGTCGCTGTTTTCGCCGACCGTCACTTTCCTGACGGAGATCGGCTTGCTGGTGGTGTGGGCCTTCGGTATCTGGCAGGTGTCGCGCGGCGAAATCACGGTCGGCGTGCTGACCGCCTTCCTCGCCTACATCGGCCGTTTTTACACGCGGCTGGATTCCATGAGCCGCATCGTCTCGGTAACGCAGAAGGCGGCCGCCGGTGCCAAGCGTATCTTCGATATTCTGGATCATGTATCCAGCGTGCCGGAACCGGCCAATCCGGTGCGCCTGGAACGGATAACGGGAAACATCGCGATGCACGATATCGGTTTCCGTTACGGTAACCGCTCGGTGATCCGTAACCTGAGCCTGGATATCCGGCCCGGCGAGATGATAGGCCTGGTCGGTCACAGCGGATCGGGCAAGAGCACGCTGGTCAACCTGATCTGCCGTTTCTACGATGTGTCGGAAGGTGCGATTACCGTGGATGGCGTCGACATCCGCAACCTGCCGGTTGCCGATTACCGGCGCAGCATAGGGCTGGTGCTTCAGGAGCCTTTCCTGTTCTTCGGCACGATTGCCGATAACATCGCCTACGGCAAACCGGATGCCACGCGCGAGGAAATCATTGCGGCGGCGCGCGCCGCGCATGCGCACGAATTCATCCTGCGCCTGCCGCATGGGTACGACTCGCTGGTGGGCGAGCGCGGCCAGACCTTGTCCGGCGGCGAGCGCCAGCGCATCTCGATTGCGCGCGCGCTGCTGATCAATCCGCAAATCCTGATCCTGGATGAAGCCACTTCGTCGGTGGATACCACCACCGAGAAGGAAATCCAGAAAGCGCTCGATAACCTGGTGAAGGGGCGTACCACGATAGCGATTGCTCACCGACTTTCCACGCTGCGCCAGGCCGACCGGCTGGTGGTGCTGGAGCGCGGCCAGATTGTCGAGATCGGCGCACACGATGAATTGCTGGAATGCCAAGGCGCGTATTACCGCCTGTACCAGGCGCAGCAGCGCCAGGCGGAAAACGATTACGGTGTGCAGATGCTGGAATCGGAAGCGACATTCAAGGAGGGCGCGGTATGAACGATTTCCAGTTAACGCGCAATGCTTTCGGTAAGTTGGTGTTTACTTCAGCGGACGGTGCCGTGGTGCAGGAGGGCGTGGTGCCGGTACGCGCCTTCCCGATTGCCACACCCGACAGGAATATTTCACTGATCGGTGCCGATGGCCGTGAACTGGCGTGGATAGACACGTTAGAAGAAGTGCCGGAACCGGCGCGCACGCTGATCGAGGAAGAATTGATCAACCGTGAATTCCTGCCCCAGATACGCCGTATCGTGCAGGTATCCGGCTTTGTGTCGCCCAGCACCTGGCAGGTGGAAACCGACCGCGGCCCGGCTACCCTGGTGCTGAAAGGGGAGGAGGATATCCGCCGCATTACGCCGTCGGCGCTGCTGATCGCGGATGTGCATGGCGTGCAATATCTGATCCGGGACAGCAAGGCGCTCGACAGGGCCAGCCGCCATTTGCTGGACCGGTTCCTGTAAAGATACTGCCACGGCCCTGTTTTCCGCCGCTGCCTGCTCCATTAAAGAGGGGCGTGCAGGAAGACGTGCCGGCAATAGATCAACCGAAAGGGAAATAAAAAACGGGGAAGCATTTGCTTCCCCGTTCTCTTGGGTGCTGGCCGATGCAGTCTGCTGCCAGCGGGCCGCATGCATCATCGTGCTTAGTCGATGCTGATATTGCCGGTTTCGATCACTTTCTTCCAGCGTGCGAATTCCGCAGCCTGGAATTTGGTGAATTCTTCCGGCGAGTTGCCGACGATTTCAAAGCCCAGTTCCAGCAGCTTGGCTTTGACATCCGGCTCGTTCAGGCTTTCAACGATACCTTTGTGCAGTTTCATCTTGATATCGTTAGGAATGCCTTTAGGCGCAGCGAATGCCTGCCAGGAATAAACGGTCGCATTTTTCAGACCGAGTTCTTCCATGGTTGGCACATCAGGCAGCAATGGCGAACGCTTGGAACTGGTGATGGCGAGTGCACGCAGTTTGCCACCTTTAATGTTTGTCAGGCCGGTGTTGATGTTCATGAAGGTGGCATCAACCTGGTTGCCCAGCAGGTCCATCATTGCCGGAGAACCGCCCTTGTAAGGAACGTGGATGGCCTTGGTGCCGGTTTCCTGCCAGAACAGTTCAGCCGTCAGATGGTCGGAAGTGCCGTTGCCAGCGGAAGCAAAGGTCATTTTGCCCGGATTGGCTTTCAGGTAGTTCAGCAGGCTCTTGAAATCTTTGTGCGGCGACTGTGCCGGAACGACCAGTACGTTAGGGGCCTGAACAGCAACCGTAATGTAGTCGAAGTCTTTCAGTGGATCGTAGCCAACGCTCTTCATCAGGTGAGGGCCAATGACAAAGGGTCCCAAAGACGAAACGAAGATCGTGTAGCCGTCTGGCGCAGCACGTTTAGCCGTTGCTGCACCAACCGTGCCGCCGGCACCACCGCGGTTGTCCACGATGATAGGGGCGCCAATGCGGGAATCCAGCTTGGCACCGACGGTGCGAGCGATCATGTCAGTCGAACCGCCCGGCGGGAACGGTACCAGGAAGTTGATCGACTTGTTCGGCCACTCCTGTGCGGCGGCACCGGAAGATACGGCCAGACCGATAGCCAGTGTTGCTAGCAGTTTTTTCATTGTTCTCTCCTCTCTTCAGTGATCGAGGGCTTCATGGCCCCAGAAGTTGAGTGTTGCATGGTACAGAGTACTACTTACAGATTAAGGACGTTTGCCAAACTCCGCTTGATCGACGGTCCAGGCACGAGCTTGTTCGCTCAGACTCAGGCCCAGGCCAGGACGGGTGGGTACCAGCATGCGACCGTCGCGGGTCTCGAGGCGCTCGTTGAAGAGCGGTTCCAGCCAGTCGAAGTGTTCGACCCATGGCTCGATTGGGTAAATCGCAGCCAGGTGCACGTGCAGTTCCATCGCGAAGTGAGGCGCTAGCATCAGACCGGCATTTTCAGCCTGGGCCAATACTTTCAGGAACGGTGTAATACCGCCAACACGTGGGGCGTCCGGCTGGATAAAGTCGGCGCCGCGATGGCGGATCAGGTCGAAATGTTCGGCGGCGCTGGTCAGCATCTCGCCCGTCGCGATCGGGGTATCGAATTCGCGAGCCAAAGCAGCGTGACCTTCGTGGTCATAGGCATCCAGCGGTTCTTCGATCCAGATCAGGTTGAATTCTTCAAAACGGCGGCACATGCGTTGTGCTGCAGGACGGCTCCATTGCTGGTTGGCATCCACCATCAGCGGGGCCTTGTCGCCCAGTTCGCGGCGTACGGTCGATACGCGTTCCATATCGACAGCATGGTCAGGATGGCCGACTTTCAGTTTGATGCCGCCGATACCTTTGTCGAGGCTGGCCTGAGCATTGGCGACCACTTGGTCGAGCGGGGTGTGCAGGAATCCGCCGGAGGTGTTGTAGCAGGCTACGGAATCACGGTGCGCGCCCAGCAGCTTGGCCAGCGGCAGGCCGGCGCGTTTGGCTTTCAGGTCGTATAGGGCTACGTCGAACGCGGCAATCGCCTGAGTGGACAAGCCGCTACGACCTACCGAGGCACCCGCCCAGCACAGTTTGGTCCAGAGCTTGGCGATATCGCTGGGATCTTCACCGATCAGGACATTACCGATTTCCTTGGCGTGCGCGAATTGGCCGGGGCCGCCAGCGCGCTTGGAGTAGCTAAAGCCCAAGCCGGTGTGGCCATCCTTAGTCTGGATTTCTGCGAACAGCATCGCGACTTCGGTCATCGGCTTTTGACGGCCGGTGAAAACCTTGGCGTCGCTGATGGGCATGGGCAGAGGCAGCATGCACGAGGAAATTTTTACGTGAGCAATCTGGTCAGCGTAAGAAGAAGTGGTTGATATCATTATCAGTTTACAAGTAGGTTGTTGAAGCAATCAGGGTTTTGGGCGATGGTAACGTTAACATTCGTGTCTCGCAAGCCAGTTTGAAATATCATTGCCCCATGAACAAAAAGTCACTTTCTCAACCGGTTTCCATCACTCTGCACGACGTTGCCCAGGCGGCGGGCGTGTCGGTGATGACGGTATCGCGCGCGCTCAGCAAGCCGGAGATGGTTTCCCCTGAGACGCTGGAGAAGGTGCGCCGTGCCACAGCGATGACCGGGTACATCCCCAACCGGCTGGCTGGCGGCTTGAAATCCAAGCGCAGCATGATTATTGGCGCCCTGGTTCCCTACATCGCGGTGCCGCAGTTTCTGCCAACCATACAAACCCTGACCGAAGCGCTGACGCAGGGCGGATATCAGCTGATTTTCGGCCAGACCGGCTACGACAACTCGCGTGAGCCGGAATTGCTGGATGCACTGCTGAGCCGTCGCGTGGATGGCATCGTGGTGTTTGGTTTGCTGGGTCAGATTCAGGGCACCGAGCGCTTCCGCAAACTGGGCATTCCGGTAGTGGAAACCTGGGATCTGAGTGACCGTCCGGTGGATATGCTGGTGGGGTTTTCCCAGGTGAAGGTGGGTAGCGCGGTCGCGGAATTTTGCAAGGCAAGGGGCTGGACCCGTGCAGGCATTGCGACGGCCGGTGATGATCGTGCTGCACGCCGCCGCCAGGGGTTTCTTGCGACCTTCGGGCGAGAAGTGCCGACGGCCACTGTGCGCGCACCCAGTACGCTGGAACTTGGCCGTCAGGCCTTGCGTGATCTGCTGGCGCAGGACAGCAGCCTGCAAGTCGTCGTCTGCAGTTCCGACGGCCTGGCGCAAGGCGTTCACACGGAAGCCAAAGCACGCGGCCTGCGTATTCCTGAAGACCTGGCAATCATCGGTTTTGGCGATGCCGAATTCGCCGCCCATCTCGACCCCTCCCTGACCACGGTGCGTGTCGATGCTCCAGCCATCGGGCGCATCGCTGCACAGAAGATACTCAAGCGCTGCAATGGCGAAGAAGTGGAGGAAATGGTGACCGATGTCGGGTTTACGATTATGGAGCGGGGGTCGACGTAAGAGAGTACGGGGCAGGAAGGGATACTGGCTGCGTAATTTGCCTTAGTTATTGCATTCAGGTGGCTCAGGAATTCAGGCCTAAATTGCGGCTATAGTACTCCGGGCTAGATTACATATTCGCGATATATGACAAATTAACCATGACCGATCTCGCCATGAAAGTCATTTACAAGATCACCTACCCCAACGGAAAGATTTACGTGGGCAAAGACTTGACCGACGATATTTGTTATTTCGGTAGTGCCAATAGCAACTTAATCGCACAAGATTTTGCACGGGAGGAGAGAGTGAAATTTACAGTGACGCGGGAGATTCTTTGGGAGTCACAATTCGCTTCCAATGCTGAGGTCAATGCAAAAGAAGTCGAGCTTATCGTTCTTTACCGTGCGAATGAACCAACTATTGGCTACAACCGCTGGCCTCGTTTCAAAGAGAGGTAAGAGCATGCCTAAAATTTCGTTAACACGAATTTCTATAAGGGTGCTGCGCCGCTTGCACAAGTCGGTTACGTCAACCGTTAGATTGGATGACCATGCTTGCTGAAAATATTGGGAAGGCCAACCGTCTGAATGCAATTGCTGAGCGCATTGGATTCGCGATTTGGCAATTACAAGAGTTAGAACGTTCCTCTGCTCAGTACTACGTACTTATTGTTAAAGCGTCTCCGGGCATGGGTATCGAGAAAGGTAAGGTGCTCTTGGATGATGCGCTTAGTAAAACTTTCGGGAAAACGGTGAGCCGCCTTCAGAAATCAGGGCGAGTTCCAGATGAGTTGATGATTCGTTTACAGAAACTGCTCGATGAAAGAAACTGGCTGGTTCACAACTCAAGAGCCACCAGCAGGTCGGCAGTGCATGATCAGACCGTATGTCACCAGCTCATTCAAAGAATTAATGGTATTGCCGACGAGGCGCTGGCTCTTCTTGGGGAGGTAGTAAAGCAAGTTGAAGCATTTATCCTGACTCAGGGATTTAGTGCCAAGGATATCGAAGTTGCTGCCCGGCGAGCACACACGAAAGTAGGATAATGAGATGAAAATTACCCACTCATTCCAATGAAGTGATTTTATGGAGCGATGCATTCAATCCTTCTAACTTTTGTATAGCTCTTATCATGCAATATCATTTCCTCGGTTGACAGTATCACCGTCCAGCAACGCAGCCGCCAATACCTCCGCCAGATGCAGCGTACGCCTCTCGGTTTCCTGATGCACCTGTTCCCGGCAACTGAAGCCATTCACCAGGATGCGTGTCTCGGGAGATGCCTGGCGCACCGCCGGCAACAATGCCTTCTCACCGATGCGCTTCGAAGCTTCCACATTCTCCGGTGCGAAGCCATAAGCCCCCGCCATGCCGCAGCACCCGGAATCCAGTATCTTCACTTTCATGCTCGTTTTGCTTAGGATGTTTCGTTCCGCATCAAGGCCGATGATGGCGCGGTGGTGACAATGCGCGTGCACGACAGCCTCGCCCTTGATCTCGGGGGGAATGTAATTCACCTGTTCCAGGAATTCGCTGAACAGGAAAGACTGCCTGCTTAATTTTTCAGCAAGTTCGTTGTCGGGGAAAAGGTTGATCAGTTCATCACGAAATGCCGACAGGCAGCCGGGTTCCAGGCCGATAAGCGGAACCCCGGCCAGGATATCCTCGCGCAGTGCGTCCATGATCTCGACGAACTGCTGCCGTGCCTGGTCCAGCATGCCGAAGTCGTAGAGCGGTCGTCCGCAGCACAGCGCTTGTTTCGGTATCGCGACCTGGAAGCCTGCATGCTCCAGCACCTTGACTGCCGCTTGGGCGACTTCAGGATGGAAATGATTGTTGAAGGTGTCGGGCCATAACAGTACCTTGGTTTTGTTTGCATTACGTGTGCTGCGTTGCTGGAACCATTTACGGAAAGTCTGTTTGGCAAAAACCGGTATTTGCCGTTCGGGTGCGATGTCCGCAATTTTCTTCACCAGCGTGCTCAGCCCCGGTGTTTGCGTAAGGAGGTTAGTGAGCGCGGGCATCATTGAACCTAACTGCGCCCAGCGATGGATCATGCCTATCGTATAGGCACGGAGAGGGCGGCGATGGGTCTGGTAATACTGTGCCATGAACTCGGCCTTGTAGGTCGCCATGTCCACCGACACCGGGCACTCGGTCTTGCAGCTCTTGCAGGACAGGCAGGTTTCCAGCGCGTCCTTTACATGTTCATTGCTGCAGTCGTGTGCCATCGGCGAATCGCTGTTCATCATCTCGAACAGCAGGCGTGCACGGCCGCGCGTGGAATCCTTCTCTTCACCGGTTCCCCGATAACTCGGGCACATCGCACCGCCTTCGATGCGGCGGCATTTTCCTGCTCCCACGCAGCGCTGTGCGGCCTGAAGCAGGCTGCCATTGTCGCGCGCGAAAGAGAAATGCATCGGCTTGACGTTGACGGGGCGATATTCGGGGCCGACGCGCAGATTTGCATGCAGCGGATAGGCATCGATCAGTTTGCCCGGGTTCATGCGGTTGTAGGGGTCCCAGATGCGTTTGAATTCGCGGAAAGCGTCCATCAGTTCTTCGCCGAACATGTAAGGCAGCAGTTCGGCGCGGGCCTGGCCGTCGCCATGTTCACCCGAGAGAGAGCCGCCATACGACACGACCAGTTCCGCAGCCTCAACCAGGAAGCGGCGCCAGTGTGCGACGGACGCTTCCGTACTGAAATCGAAAGTGACGCGGCCATGGATGCAGCCATCGCCGAAATGGCCGTAGAGCGAGGCATCGTAGCCATACTTGTCGAGCAGCTTCTGGTAGTCGCGCAGGTAGTCGCCCAGGCGATTCGGATCGACTGCGGCATCTTCCCAGCCTGCGTAGGTTTCCGGTTGTCCCGGCACCGCATTGCGTGCCGAAGAACCGGCTTCGCGTATGGCCCAGACGCGATTCTGGTCGGCCTTGTCCAGGTAGATTTGCCGCCCTATGGTGTAAGGCAACTGCGCTTCGGCCAGGGCATTGGCCTTCTGTTCGGCTTCGGCCAGGGTCTCACCGCCGAATTCCACCAGCAGCCACGCATCGCCGCCCGGCAGCAGTGCGATATCGCCCAGCTGCAAATTCTTGCGGCGCATGTCATCGATCATGCTCTTGTCCAGGCCTTCCAGGCAGATATTGCCGAAAGGGAGGATGGCGGGCGTCTGGTCGGCGGCCTGGTAGATGTCGGGATAGCCGAGCACCAGCAGCACCCGAACCGGCGGGCTGTGCACCAGCGTGGTTTCGGCCTGCAAGATCATCACGCAGGTGCCTTCGCTGCCGACCAGCGCGCGCGCAACGTTGAAACCGTTTTCCGGCAGCAGTTCGTCCAGGTTGTAGCCGGAGACGCGGCGCTTGATGGTGGGGAAGCGATTGCGCACCTGCTCTGCATACTTGTCGCGCAAGGCTTTCAGGCGCCGGTAAATCTCGCCGCGCTGGCCGCCTTCCGCGATGATCTGTTCCAGCTCGTTTTCGGGAGTAGGCCCTACCCACATGCGCAGGCCATCGTAGGTCAGGATTTCCATGCGCTCGATGTTGTCGACGGTTTTGCCGGCCATCACCGAATGTGCGCCGCAGGAATTGTTGCCTATCATGCCGCCCAGCGTGCAGCGGCTGTGGGTAGCCGGATCGGGACCGAAGGTCAGATGATGCGTTTCCGCTGCCTGGCGCAACTGGTCGCAGATCACACCCGGTTCCACGAGCGCGACGCGCTTGTGCGGATCGACCGACAAGACACGGTTCAGATACTTGGAGGTATCGATGACGACCGCGACATTGCAGGTCTGCCCGCACAGGGACGTGCCGCCACCGCGAGCCAGTATGGGGGCATGATGCCGGCGGCAGATAGTCACCGTTTTGACCAGATCATCAACGGTTCTGGGAATTACCACGCCGATTGGCACCTGACGGTAGTTCGAGGCATCGGTCGCGTATAGTGAGCGGCTACCGCCATCGAAGCGGACTTCGCCGTTAATGCTGGCCGCCAGTTCATCGGCGAGCGCCTGGGCATCGATGTTGAGTTCAGGGGAGTTGCGAGAGACAGAAGGTTCAAATGCGCCCACGAGGAATTCCTTGCTTGTTCTGGATGACACAGCACCGATTAGTGATGCTGCCCTCAGCATACTTCAGGAAGGACTGCTTTGGCTTATCGGTGAGTGGTTGGTTATTGCTGCGGCAACATCCGATGCGCCCATTGTCGATGTCGGATTTAAGCTGATGGAGCGGGGGCGCTGAGCGGGGTTGGCCGGAGAAATCAGTTTCCGTCCGATGGCTGCTGCGCTGAAGAAGAAAAGAGGTCCCAGGCTGAAATGAAGAGCGCGGCAATCACCGGGCCGATAACAAAACCGTTCAGTCCAAAAAGTGACAAGCCTCCCAGCGTGGAAACCAGCACGACGTAGTCGGGCATTCGTGTGTCCTTTCCTACCAGTATGGGCCGCAGCACATTATCAACCAGCCCGATCACCAGAACCCCGAACACGATCAGGGTGACACCCTGCCAGATCGCACCCGTCACCAGGAAATAGATAGCCACCGGTCCCCAGATCAGGCCCGCTCCAATAGCCGGCAACAGAGAAAGAAATGCCATGATCACCCCCCATACCAGCGATGCCTGAATGCCCAGGATCCAGAATATGAGGCCACCCAGCGCACCTTGCGTGATGGCGACCACGATATTGCCCTTGACGGTGGCCCGAATGACGGTGGTGAACTTGCTTAACAGCTTGCGCTTGTGCTCGGTGCTGAGGGGAATGGCGTCCATGATCTTGCGCGACAGGCTGTGGCCGTCACGCAGCAGAAAGAACAGCAGGTATAACATGATGCCGAAGCTGATGACGAACTCGAAGGTGTTCTGCCCGATCGTCAGCGCACGGGTTGCAATAAGCTGGCTGCCTTGTGCCGCCGCCGTCGCCAGTTTTTCCTGCAGCCCTAAAAGATTGTCTACATCGAAACGGTTCAGCAGGGAAGCCATCCAGCTTGGTATGGCTTCCATGATTTGTTGAAAATAGGTGCCGAAATTCAGTTCGCCGGAGCGGATGGACTGGTACAAAGTCGTGACTTCCTTGACCAGCGCAGCGGTAATCACCGCCAGGGGAAAAATGACGATGACCAGTGAAAGTAATACAGTCATTGAAGCGGCCAGATTTTTCCTGCCCCGCAACCTGATAAGTAACTGGCGATAGAACGGCTCAAACAGGATGGCGAGCACGGTACCCCAGAATACGGCGCCATAGAAAGGCAGCAGCACCCAGCCGAATGCAATAGAGATGACCAGCAACAGCGCAAGAAAGACTTTACGATGAAGTTCGGCGTGATCCATGGATGCCTCCGTTACGCATCACTCGCAAGAAATGCGCCGGGTTGAAACACTTCCCAAGTGGCTAAAAATTAGAAAAGTCCAGTTCCCCGGGAAAAATAAAATGGCGTACTAAACCCCGGGCCAACTTAACCCGGGAATTAGTTTTGCGTTTTGCAAAAAATTAATAACGCGGCGTGGCAGCTTTCCTCATCC
>JAEZLB010000055.1 GCA_023435945.1 Pseudomonadota bacterium
GCAACCCGCCACGTCCACCCAAGGCGACCAGCGAGCAACCGCCCGCGCCGCCTTCCGATCAGGCAGGTGATGTGCCGACGCCGGTAACTGCCTGAGCTGATCAGGCGAGATATTAAAGGTGTTACAAACCAGGGAGGATGAGCAATCATCCTCCTTTTTTATGGCCCTTTGCACCAATAGGGGGAGGGTCTTAAGCTATCTCTGACTCGTTCTGGAAAAAGCGACAGCGATCATTTTTTCGTCGTTGTTGCTTGGCAAGTACGAAGGCTATAATCCCGCAAATCTTTTCGGGAGGTAGGCATGAATACCTTGGGCGTTTTCGTTATTCTGTATCTGATCGTTTCTATTGGCATAGGTTTGTATGCCGCTACCAAGGTGCACAATACCGGCGACTATGCAGTGGCCGGTCGCTCTCTTCCCCTTTATATCGTTATCACGACCGTATTTGCTACCTGGTTCGGTTCCGAAACCGTGCTGGGCATTCCCGGCGAGTTCGTCACGCATGGGTTGGGTGGCGTGATTGAAGATCCATTCGGCGCCAGCATGTGCCTGGTGCTGGTCGGCTTGTTCTTCGCCCGCAAGCTCTACAAGCTTAAACTGCTGACCATTGCCGATTACTACCGCTATCGTTACAACCGCGTCGTCGAAGTTATCGCCTCTGTTTGCATTCTGCTGTCTTATCTCGGCTGGGTTGCCGCGCAGATCACTGCGCTGGGCATGGTGGCCGAGATCTTGTCGGGTGGCGCGATTTCTCTTGGCATGGGCATGGTGCTGGGAGCTGCCATCGTTTGTGTCTATACGATGTTTGGTGGCATGTGGTCAGTGGCTATGACGGATTTTTTTCAGATGGTCATCATCGTAGCGGGCTTGCTGTTCATTTCTTATTTCATGTCTGACATGGCTGGTGGGGCTGGTACCGTCATTACGCATGCTGTCGAAGCGGGGAAGCTTGATATGCGTCCCGAATTCACGCTGGCAGGCATCCTGGGCTTCATCGCGGCTGCAGTGACCATGATGCTGGGTTCGATTCCGCAACAAGACGTATTTCAGCGGGTAATGTCCTCCAAGAGTGCTGACGTTGCGGTCTGGGGGGCAGTGATCGGTGGCACTTTATATCTATTGTTTTCCTTCGTGCCCATGTTCATTACCTACGCAGCTCACTTGATCGATCCGGATCTGGTGGCACGTCATCTCGATGCCGACACGACAGGCCATATCCTTCCCACGCTGATCATGGAGCGCGCACCGCAAATCGCGCAGATCCTGTTCTTCGGCGCACTGCTCTCCGCCATCATGTCGACAGCCAGCGCAACCTTGCTTGCACCCAGTATTACGGTAGTGGAAAACATCCTGCGCCAGTTCGTGGATATGAATGATAAGCAGCAGTTGTTTGCCACGCGTGCCACGGTTTTCTTTTTCACCATTGCCGTCACCGCTTATGCATGGCTGATGGAAGGTACCTCGATCTATGAGCTGGTTGGTAATGCTTACAAGGTCACGCTGGTCGGTGCTTTCATACCATTGGTAATGGGATTGTACTGGTCGCGCGCGACCACGCAGGGGGCTCTGTTCTCCACTATAGGCGGCGTGGCGGCATGGGTGCTGATGGAAGTGTTTGCTGCAGAATCCATCTGGCCGCCCCAATTGATAGGTCTACTGGTGAGTTTCTCCGGCATGATCATTGGTTCCTTGTTACCTGCGCTGGCAGGTAAATCGCCGGTTCCTGTGGCCGAATAGACAAGCTTTTGTCCTAAAATGTCCCTTGCTTGCCTTTGCGAGAGGGGGTGTGCCCCCCAGACAGCATCAATCTCCGGAAAACGCGCCAGAATGCCTTTATAATTCAGGGTTTTGGACGTTTTCGCGGAGATTTTTTATGCCTATTTATGCTTATCGTTGTGAAGCCTGCGGCTTTGCCAAAGACGTGCTGCAAAAGGTCTCTGATGCGGCACTGACGGAATGCCCTTCCTGCAGTAAGCCAGCTTTCAAGAAACAGCTCACCGCCGCCGGATTTCAGCTCAAGGGTACCGGCTGGTATGTGACGGATTTCCGTAATAACGGCGGTACAAAACCGGCTGGCGACAGCGCTGGCTCCTCTGCAGCTCCCGGAGCTTGCGGTTCCGGTGCCTGTACGCCAAGCTGCGGATAGTCAGGCAGTTCGGATCTCTATAAACCAGATCGATAGGGCGACCCAGGCATGCGAAAATTTTTGGTGACGGCACTGATGTTTGTGTTGCCGGTGGCTCTCAGAGGAATGATGCGCAAATACTTTGTAACCGGGTTGCTGATACTGGTGCCCCTGGCAATCACCTTGTGGGTGCTGGGGATCATTATCGGCACCCTCGACCAGTCGTTGATGCTGCTGCCCGAAGCATGGCGGCCGCGTGCACTGGTCGGTATGGATATCCCCGGCGTGGGTACTATCCTTACCCTGCTCATCATTTTCGTGACGGGCATAGTCGCCCACAATTATTTCGGCCGCAAGCTGGTGAATGTGTGGGAATTGCTGCTCACGCGCATACCCGTAGTGAATTCCATTTATTCCAGCGTCAAGCAAGTCTCGGACACTTTGTTCTCTTCGTCCGGTAATGCTTTTCGCAAGGCCTTGCTGGTGCAGTATCCCCGCCATGGAGCCTGGACGATTGCCTTCCTGACCGGCGCGCCCGGCGGCGATGTGCGCAATCATCTGCCCGACGGGTATATCAGCATTTATGTGCCGACCACCCCTAATCCGACCTCCGGCTTTTTCCTGATGATTCCCAAGACTGATGCCATCGAGCTCGACATGAGTGTTGATGAGGCATTGAAATACATCGTGTCCATGGGAGTCGTTGCGCCGGAATCTTTGGAAAAAGAAATCATCACCGATCCCCCGCAAGTGGCAAACAGCAGGCATTGATATGCATGTGCCTGAGCGTGAACCAATTAAAGAAGACCATAACTGGAAAACAAACATGTCGATGCGAACACATTATTGCGGCCTCACCACTGAGGCGCTTCTCGGTCAAACCGTCAGCCTGTGCGGCTGGGTACATCGCCGCCGCGATCACGGCGGGGTCATTTTCATCGATCTGCGTGACCGTGAAGGCCTGGTGCAGGTGGTGTGCGATCCAGATCGCGCGGAAGTGTTCAGCCGCGCCGAAGCCGTGCGAAATGAATACTGCTTGCGTATTACGGGCGTAGTGCGCAGCCGCCCGGAAGGTACGGATAATCCCAATCTGACTTCCGGAAAAATTGAAGTGTTGTGTCACGACCTGGAAGTGTTGAATCCCTCCGTGACGCCGCCGTTCCAGTTGGATGACGACAATTTGTCCGAAACTACGCGCCTGACCCATCGCGTTCTGGATCTGCGTCGTCCGCAGATGCAGAACAATCTGCGCCTGCGTTACAAAGTGGCGATGGAAGTACGCAAGTACCTGGACGAAAACGGCTTCATCGACATCGAGACGCCGATGCTGACCAAGTCCACCCCGGAAGGTGCGCGCGACTATCTGGTACCGTCGCGTGTGAATCCCGGCAATTTCTTCGCGCTGCCGCAGTCGCCACAGTTATTCAAGCAGTTGCTGATGGTGGCAAACTTCGACCGTTACTATCAGATTACCAAGTGCTTCCGCGATGAAGATTTGCGTGCTGACCGTCAGCCGGAATTCACGCAAATCGACTGCGAAACTTCCTTCATGTCGGAGCAGGAAATCCGTGACCTGTTCGAAGACATGATCCGTAAAGTATTCCGCAATACGCTGGGCGTCGAGCTGCCTGACCCTTTCCCCGTCATGGACTTCGCTACGGCCATGGCGCTCTATGGTTCCGACAAGCCGGACATGCGCGTGAAGCTGGAATTCACCGAACTGACCGATGTAATGAAGGACGTCGAGTTCAAGGTGTTCGCCGGCGCGGCCAACATGGATGGCGGTCGCGTGGTGGCACTGCGCGTGCCGGGCGGTGGTGCGATGCCTCGTTCCGAGATTGATGCCTTCACCCAGTTTGTGGCGATCTACGGCGCCATAGGACTGGCTTACATCAAGGTCAATGAGAAGGCCAAAGGTCGTGACGGTCTGCAATCGCCTATCGTTAAGAATATCCACGCCGCCGCACTGAATGCGATTCTGGAAAAAACAGGCGCCCAGGATGGCGACCTGATTTTCTTTGGCGCGGACAAAGCGAAAGTAGTCAACGATGCGATCGGTGCATTGCGTATCAAGATCGGTCACAGCGAATTTGGCAAGGCCAATGGCCTGTTTGAAGATGCATGGCGCCCGCTATGGGTGGTCGACTTCCCGATGTTCGAGTACGACGAGGAAAGCGCTCGCTGGGTTGCGCTGCACCATCCGTTCACTTCACCCAAGGATGGTCATGAAGACCTGATCGAAACTAATCCGGGTCAGGCACTGGCAAAGGCTTACGATATGGTGCTGAACGGGTGGGAAATTGGCGGCGGCTCGGTGCGTATTCATCGTGCCGATGTGCAGAGCAAGGTGTTCCGTGCCCTGAATATCAGTGCCGAAGAAGCGCAACTGAAATTCGGCTTCCTGCTGGATGCGCTGCAGTACGGCGCACCGCCGCACGGTGGCCTGGCTTTTGGCCTGGATCGTATCGTCACCATGATGGCCGGTGCCGAGTCTATCCGCGACGTGATTGCCTTCCCCAAGACGCAGCGCGCGCAATGCCTGTTGACGCAGGCGCCTTCTGCCGTAGACGAGAAGCAGTTGCGTGAATTGCACATCCGCCTGCGGACTACCGAACCTGCGGTGAAGGAATAAGCTTCTGAATTGCAGCATATTAAGGGCGCGGTTATTCCGCGCCTTTTTTATTACTATTCCGGAACGCCGCCTGGGCCTTCTTTCTGAATCGCGCTTTCACCCATGAATAAGACTTACAAGATTCCCGAATCCGTACTGGTGGTCGTGCACAGTCCCGAATTTGAGGTGCTGCTGATCGAGCGCGCCGACCGGCCCGGTTATTGGCAATCGGTCACCGGTTCCAAGGATACGCAGGAAGAAGATCTGGTCGATACGGCAATACGGGAAGTGTTCGAGGAAACGGGCATCCAGGTGGTGCGCGATGCTTTGTCATCTTATTTCCCTGCTGACCCCTTGCAGGCGCCGACTGTGCCCCTATCTAATCTTCGTGACTGGCAACTTTCGAATATTTACGAGATCTATCCCATGTGGGGATACCGCTATGCGCCTGGTGTGAAGCACAACACCGAACACGTGTTCGGCTTGCAAGTGCCGCGTGAAATACCGATTACGCTGGCACCGCGTGAACACATTAACCATATGTGGTTACCCTATCTGCAAGCAGCAGATAAATGTTTTTCTCCTTCAAATGCGGAAGCAATATTGCAATTGCCGCGTTATGCCAGATAACTATGGAAGATCAAGCACAAGTACAAACACAAACATATTGGTTTGACCAACCGGAGGCGGAAGAGGTGGGAAATGTCTCGGAAGTGAACTTGCGCATCACCACTTACAATATTCATAAGGGCGTGTCATCGTTCGGCCACCGCCCTCGTATTCACGCTCTGAAGCAGGCGATTACCGGCATGGAGTCGGATATCCTGTTCTTGCAGGAAGTTCAGGGCCGTAATGACCTGCAGGCGATGCGTCATGCGGCGAACTGGCCGGAATTGTCGCAACAGGATTTCCTGGCGGGCGATTCGCATGAGTGTGCCTATGGCATGAATGCCGTGTACGATCATGGCCATCATGGCAATGCCTTGCTGAGCCGCTTTCCCATCGTTTCTACCCGCAATCAGGATGTCTCGGACCATGCGTTCGAGGCGCGCGGTATTCTGCATTGCCGGGTGCGCACGCCGCTTACCGATGTGCACTGTTATGTCATCCACCTGGGATTATTTGCCGGCAGTCGCAAGCGGCAGACCGAGGCATTGATCGAGGCGGTGCAAAGTTCTGCCCCTGCGGGAGAGCCGATCATTATTGCCGGCGATTTCAACGACTGGAGCAATAACTTGAGCGATACGCTGCGCAGTACGCTCAAGGTCAATGAAGTGTTCGATCAGCGTTTATCCCGCCGCAGTTTCGGCACCTATTTCCGGCAATTGCAGGGACGCGGGCCCAAGGTGCAGCCTGCCCGTACTTTCCCGGCTGCCTTGCCGGTGCTGGCGCTGGATCGCATCTATGTGCGTGGTTTTCAGGTAGAGAACGCCAAGGTCATGCATGGGGCGCTATGGGCCAAGCTCTCCGATCATGCGCCTATCGTGGCGGATCTCAAGCTTAAATAATTTTATTGTCGGTTTGGCTGAGAGACTTTAACAAGTTATCATCCGGCTTGCCCTAAAATGGGGCGAAACTGATGAACTGCCCCTCTCTCACAGACTGGATGATTAAGATTGCATGCGCTCGGTAAACTTTACCGCCAATAACCGCATCACCTTGCTGCATTGCGGTGCCGAGTTCTTTCCTGCATTGATCGGCGCCATAGACGGCGCCCATTCCGCTGTTTACCTCGAAACTTATATCTTCGCTGACGACAGTACCGGACGTGAAGTCACTCAGGCACTAAAGCGGGCTGTCGCACGTGGAGTGCGAGTTTATGTAATTACCGACTGGATAGGGACCGGTCGCACGCAATGTGCGAA
>JAEZLB010000153.1 GCA_023435945.1 Pseudomonadota bacterium
GGTTGATGCTGAGCGTGGCGCCTCGGGATGAAGTCAATGGAGTCAGATAAGGTGAATGACAATGGATTTCGGGCTGGGAATAGGCGGCATTCTTATCATTGTGTTGCTCGCAGTGCTGGTGGCATCGATCCGGGTGATGCGGGAATATGAGCGGGCGGTGATCTTCATGCTGGGCCGCTTCATGAAAGTGAAGGGACCAGGGTTGATTGTCGTGATCCCCGGCATTCAGCAAATGGTCAGGGTGGATTTGCGTACCGTGGTTTTTGATGTACCGGCGCAGGACGTGATTTCACGCGATAACGTGTCAGTCAAGGTGAATGCGGTGGTTTATTTCCGTGTTGTTGATCCTGAGCGGGCGGTGATTCAGGTAGAGCGTTATTTTGAGGCGACCAGTCAGCTGGCGCAGACTACCTTGCGAGCAGTGCTGGGCAAACATGAGCTTGACGAAATGCTTTCCGAGCGGGAGAAACTGAACAGCGATATTCAGACAGTACTGGATGCACAAACCGATGCATGGGGTATCAAGGTGTCGAACGTGGAGATCAAACACGTGGATCTGAACGAAAATATGGTGCGCGCCATAGCGCGGCAGGCGGAAGCGGAACGCGAGCGGCGCGCCAAGATCATTCATGCCGAAGGTGAGTTGCAGGCTTCGGAAAAATTGCTGCAGGCTGCGCAAATGCTGGCACAGGAGCCCGTTACGATCCAGCTCCGTTACCTGCAGACTTTATCGAATATTGCAAATGACAAGAGTTCCACCATTGTGTTCCCCCTACCGGTGGAGCTCATGCAAGCCTTCACGGCGCGTGCCGCAGGCAAGACGACCGTCTGATTGACGCTGTTATGCATTGATAGTGTGGAGTGGGAAATGCTTTCCGGTGTTTTTTCTTTCTGTTTTTCTGGGATTCCGACATCCTTGTCCGCAATCTTTTGCGGCGGCGTGGAGGTGGAAAGGGTTCCAACTTGACGGAACGACAGGGGGATTGCTGAACTTGTCTGCAAATGACGGCGCAGGCGGGCGAATGTATTGACGTCCATTCAGTTGCGCTACTATAGTGGCGCCATGACGCCTGACCTTCATTCACTTGCCGAAAAAATTGAGAAGCTTGCCCAGCTGGCGCAGCGCTTACGCCTGGAAAATGCGGATTTGCGTTTGCAGCTAGCGGCCGTGATGTCTGAAAAGGCGGAGCTGGATAATCGGCTCCAGGAAGCCTGCCAGAGAACTGCGGCGCTGCTCGCCAAATTGCCGCAAGATGTCAAAGATGAGGAGGCGGCATGATCCAGGTGAATGCCAATATCATGGGCCAGCCTTATACGCTGGCTTGCAAGGAGGGCGAGGAAGAGGCATTGCAGCAGGCAGTTGCTTATCTTGATGGCCGCATGTGCGCCATACGGGATGCCGGAAAAATTAAGGGTAATGACAGGATCGCAGTAATGGCGGCCTTGTCGATTGCTGCGGAAATGCTGACCGTGCGGTCCACGGATGGCCCCTTCCAGGATATGAGCGTCGCTGAGATTCATCAAAAAATTAACGCGCTGCATGCTGTGCTTGATCAGGCTCTGGCGCCGCAAGAAAATCTCTTCTGATTTGATCTGAAAGTGGTTGACTTGGATGCAGATTTGGGTAGACTAAAGATCCCTGCCGTGTTCGTGAATGCCATATATTCCTTGAACCAATAAATTGTGCATAGGTCGCGGAATTTTGTTCGATGGGCGTGATCATCGCTAGTCCGATGAACCCGAAATTGAGCTAACTGTGACCACCTTGAGCCGTAAGGTTCAGGATGCCGGCATAGCGGCACAGGCGGGGCTTGATTCGAAGCGGTTGCATTCACATGCAACCGCTTTTTTTATGCGCGTTTATCGATTCAATTGCGGGGAGGGGATACATGCAATACTGGTTGGTGAAATCCGAGCCAGATGAGGTCAGTATAGACGACGCGTTAAATGCGCCGGAGCAGGTGGTTCCCTGGACTGGTGTGCGCAACTATCAGGCGCGCAATTTCATGCGGGACCACATGCGCATCGGTGATGGTGTGCTGTTCTATCACTCCAGTTGTGCGGAGCCCGGCATAGCGGGAGTGGCAGAAGTGGCGAGCACGTCTTATCCCGATCCGACCCAGTTCGATTCCCGGAGTCCGTATTTCGATCCGAAAGCGACGCCGGAAAATCCGCGCTGGATGCTGGTAGATGTGAAGGCGGTCAAGAAGACTCGCCTGATTCCGTTGAGCGAACTGCGGACCTATGAGGAATTGGAAGGCATGATCCTGCTGCAACGTGGCAATCGACTCTCCATTACGCCGGTTACAGCGGCACAATGGCGCTTCATCGTCGGCCGTTTGATTAAGGAATAGGGCAGGTCAATGCTGGATCATTAGTTATTGGCTTTGCTGGTGTTTTAAGGATTTCGGGCTGATCTGCGTGATTTGCTCAATCAAGGCAGCACCATCGCTCATCAGAAAATCCTTGAAGGCGGCTGCAACCGGTGGAAGTCGCTTGTTGCGGCGATGAACGACGTACCAGTTGAGCATGACCGGGAAGCCCACCACATCCAGAATCACCAGGCTGCCAGCGCGCAGTTCCAGGCTTACCGTGTGGGCGGACAGGAAGCTGACGCCCATGCCTGCAATCACTGCCTGCTTGATGGTTTCTGTGCTCTTGATTTCCATGGCAATGTTCAGGTCCGGTACCTGGCCGCCAAAACCCTCCTCCATCGATTGCCAGGTGTCGGAACCTTTTTCCCTGACGACGAAGGGTTCTTGCGCGAGGCGCTCCAGTGAAATGTTTTTGGCATTGGCTAGCGGATGATCCGGTGGTGCCACAATGACATAAGGGTGGGGGGCAAAAGCTTCATAAACCGTGTCCATGTCCTTGGGCGGGCGCACCATCACCGCGAGATCAGTCAGGTTCTGCTCCATCTGGGACAACAATTCCTCGCGGTTGTGCACGGCCAGATTGAGTGTCACACCACTGTGGCGACGGGCAAATTCCACCAGCATGCGAGGGAAAAAGTAATCGCCTGCACTGATCACGGCGACATTCAGCTTGCCTCCCGAGATGCCCTTGAAATGCGTCAGCGCCTCTTCCGCCTCTTGGAATTGCTGGATGATGGCGCGGCTATGGATCAATAACTCTTTGCCTGCCGGCGTTAAGTAGATCTTTTTTCCCAGTTGCTCAAACAGGCGCAAGCCCACATGTCCCTCCAGCGATCGGATCTGCGTGGAGACGGCGGGTTGGGTTAGGTGCAGCTCTTCGGATGCCCGTGAAAAGCTGAGATGACGGGCAACAGTCTCAAAAATTTTGAGCTGGCGCAAAGTGGCGTTTCTCATGGGTGGCTTTCGCTTCAATCATAAATGAACGCATATGATTATGCATAAAAACTTTAACTATACCTAATAATATTTTGCGTCTACGATGCATCCATACGAATCGGCACCCGGCTTGTTCGAAAAGGCATATAGGAGCGGCATCATGACCAAAGCAGCTTTTTCCCTCGATAGCGGCGATATCCATAAAGACTTGCATGCGTTCAACGCAGCTTTTTATGACCTCGGCTTCCGCTGGCATTGGGACATGGATCTGTATCAGCGCCTGCTGGCTTACGGCACCGAGGAAGAGCGCATCCGCGTGTATCTGGAGCAGCACCAGGCTCATCTGTTAAGGGCGTACGAAGTCGATTTTCTGATAGATGTCATTCAAAAGGCCAAGGCACGTTGCTGCGAACTGATGGGCGGCTGCGGCCCTGATGCTGACACATCGGTTAACTGGGCTGATTTCCACAGCGCACAAGTAGGAGTGTAATAAATCGGGCCA
>JAEZLB010000174.1 GCA_023435945.1 Pseudomonadota bacterium
GGATTACTCATCGTGCTCGCTGCGATACTCATTAATCCGGCGCAGGCGCAAACCAATGAACGCGCCAAGCAAAGGCAAGCGGCAGAGGCCGAACGCGCTGCGCTGCGCAAGAAACTCGATGCGCTGAAGCGTGAAATCCATCAAACCGAAACTGCCCGCGGAAATGCCGCTGATGCACTGGCAGAGTCGGAGGCCGCGATCTCTGATGCCAATCGCACACTGAGAGAATTGGCGAACGATCAAAAGGAAATTTCCGCTTCGCTGCGAGCGCTGCAGGATGACCAGCGCAAGCTGCAACAGCAAGTGGAGCAACAGCAGGGCCAGCTCGACAACCTGTTGCGCGAGCAGTACATCACTCACAACGAAGATCGCACCAAACTGCTGCTATCGGGCGACAATCCGAACCGCATCAATCGCGACCTCTGGTATATGGGCTATATATCGAAAGCACAAAGCAAATTACTGGATGAATTGCGTTTCAACCTGGAAGCGGTAGAAAAGAACAGGCTGGAAGCAGAACGGCTGAAGAGTGAGCTGGATGAGGTAGCACGGGAAGAGCGCGCGCAAAAAGCGGTGCTGGAAAAGGAAAAGGCCAAGCGAGCAGAGCTGCTTGCCAAACTGTCCAGCAAGCTGGCAACACAACGCAAGGAAGTCGGCACTATCGAGCGCAATCAACAACGGCTTGGCACACTGGTCAATCAGTTGACGAAGCTGATAGAACAGCAGCGCAAGGCTGACGCTGAGAAGCGTGCGCGCGAACAGGCTGAACGGGCACGGCGCCTGGCCAAGCAGCGAGAAAACGGCGCCGCGCCATCGGCAAGTGGCAAGATAACGCAGCCCAAGACCGGCCCGTACAACGAATTAACGCCCGAAAGTAGCATGAATGCCAACGCTGCGGCATTCCGCAGCCTTAAGGGCAAATTACGTTTGCCGGTACGTGGCGAATTGGTGGCAAAATACGGAAGCCGGCGGGATGAAGGCCCCAACTGGAAAGGCCTGTTCATCCGTACCGACGAAGGATCGGAAGTCAAGGCGGTCGCAAACGGACAAGTCATCTTTGCCGATTGGCTGCGCGGCTTTGGCAATTTGGTCATCATTGATCATGGTGGCGAGTACCTGACGATTTACGGCAATAACCAATCTCTGTTCAAACAGGTTGGCGATCATGTCAAAACCGGCGATGTCATTGCCAATACTGGCAACAGCGGCGGCATCGAGCAACCGGGTTTATACTTCGAAATGCGGCATCAAGGCCGTCCCTTTGATCCCCTTGGGTGGGTAACAATTAGGTGAGATATGCGTAGCGGTAAATTGAAAAGTTTCAGCCTGGTGATGCTGGGCGTAGTGGCTGGTGTAGTCGGCTCGCTACAGATCGATGCCATGGCACAAAAAAATGCCGGGGCTCCTCTACCCGTGGAAGAGCTCCGACAACTCGCCGACGTATTCAGCCTGATCAAGTCCGATTATGTCGAACCCATCGACGACAAGAAACTGCTCACTGAAGCGATTGCCGGCATGGTGTCTTCGCTAGACCCGCATTCCGCCTACTTGGACAAGAAAGCCTATAAGGAATTGCGTGAAGGCACGCAAGGCAAGTTCGTGGGCCTGGGTATCGAAGTCGGCATGGAAGACGGCTACGTCAAGGTTATTTCCCCGATCGAAGATTCACCGGCATTCAAGGCCGGCCTGAAAGCGGGCGACCTGATCACGCGCCTGGACAACACGCCGGTCAAGGGTATGACGCTGGAAGAAGCGGTCAAGCGCATGCGCGGCGAACCGAATACCAAGATCACGCTGACCGTAATGCGCAAGGATGAAGACCGTCCGCTGATCTTCCCCATCGTGCGCCAGGAAATCCGCGTGCAAAGCGTAAAAGGCAAAATCATCGAACCGGGTTATGCATGGATACGCGTCGCGCAATTCCAGGAGCCTACCGTCGATGACCTGGTCAAGAAGATCAATGCCATTTATGCGGAAGACCCGAATCTGAAAGGCCTGGTACTGGACCTGCGCAATGACCCGGGCGGCCTGCTGCCGGGCGCGATCGGCGTATCGGCCGCTTTCCTGCCCAAGGACGTGGAGATTGTGTCCACCAATGGCCAGTTGCCTGAATCCAAACAATCCTATTATGCGCGCCGCGAGTATTACAGCTCACGCGCAATAGGGGGTGATCCGCTGGCCAAGCTGCCTGAAGCAGTGAAGAAAGTGAAGATGGTGGTCCTGGTCAACACCGGCTCCGCTTCCGCCTCTGAAATCGTGGCCGGTGCACTGCAGGATTACAAGCGCGCCACCATCATGGGTACCCAAACCTTCGGCAAGGGCTCGGTTCAAACCATACGCCCGCTGTCGCCGGAAACTGCAGTCAAGCTGACCACCGCGCGTTATTACACGCCTAGCGGCCGCGCGATCCAGGCCAAGGGCATCGTCCCGGATCTGCTGGTCTCGGAGAATGAAGACGACGACGGTTTTAATGGCCTGCGCCTGCGCGAAGCCGATCTGGAAAAACATTTATCCAATGATCCGGACAAGAAAGACGCTGAAATTGCTGCACAAATCGATGAGATCGAAGAGCAGCGCCGCCTGGAATTCCTGGAGAAGAAACGCAAGCCCCTGGAATTCGGCAGCACCGATGACTTCCAGTTGCAGCAAGCGCTCAATCATCTGAAAGGCTTGCCGGTCAAGACCACCGTCATGAAGATAGAAAGCAAGGAAGAGCCTTCCATCAATGACGAAAACGGCAAACAGAACGGCAAGAATGAAAAGAACGAAACCAAAAAATAATTGAATTTTCTGTACACTACGGCCGCAGCAATGCGGCCGTTTTTATTCCGGCACATTCGCACATCCCGGCACTCAAAGGCCAGTGGCCTCGCAATAAAGCAAATAGATGAACGACCATCAATTACTGCGCTATTCGCGCCATATCCTGCTCGATGAAATCGGCATCGAAGGCCAGGAAAAACTGCTTGCCGCGCATGCGTTGATCATCGGTGCGGGCGGGCTCGGCTCGCCGGCCGCGTATTACCTGGCTTCCGCCGGCATAGGCAAGATCACGCTGGTCGATAACGACACCGTGGATCTCACCAACCTGCAGCGGCAGATCCTGCACACCACTGACCGTGTGGGACAACACAAGGCGAGCTCCGGCAAGACCACGCTGGAACAACTCAATCCGGATATCGACATCGTGGCGCTGGTCGAGCGTGTCGACGACAGGCGTTTGAATGAACTGGTGAAAAGTGCGGACGTGGTGCTGGACTGCACCGACAATTTCGCAACCCGCCATGCGATCAATCGCGCCTGCGTTAATAACCGTGTGCCGCTGGTATCCGGCGCGGCCATCCGCTTTGACGGCCAGGTTGCGGTATTCGATACACGCGGCGACAACACGCCGTGTTATGCCTGCCTGTTTCCGCCCGATCAGCAATTCGAGGAAGTGCAGTGTTCCACCATGGGTGTCTTCGCGCCGCTGGTGGGCATCATCGGCACTACGCAGGCCGCAGAAGCACTCAAAGTCGTTGCCCATATCGGCGAACCTCTTGCTGGCCGCCTGCTGCTGCTGGATGCGCGCAACATGGAATGGACCAGCATTACACTGGCACGCAATGCGCAGTGCCCGGTGTGCGGGCATCGCCATCCCACCTGAGGACATCATTCACCTTCTATAACGCCCGGCAGCCTCAACTGCCGCGGCGCGACAACCAGATACCGGCCAGCAAAAGCGCTGCACCCAGCAGGCGTACCGGCCCCAATGCCTCATTGAACAATATCCAGGCCGCAATCGCTGCGGTCAGCGGCTGCACCAGCAAACTCACCGACGACAGCGAAGCTGGCAGGTGCGCCAGCGCATAAGCGATCACGGTTTGCCCGCCTATCTGTGCAATCAGCGCCAGTCCTATCAGGGGCAGCCATCCGGCCAGCTCTGCGGGGAAAAACTGCCCGGGTGCCAATAACGCCAGCGGCAACAGGCACAATGCCGTAATCGTGCTACTCCATGCCATCAGGCGCGCTGTCGAGTACGCATTGCGCGCATCCTTGATCGCCAGCTGATACGCTGCATAAAAAATGGCGCTTCCCAGGCCGAAAGCATCGCCCCACAAGCGGCCAGCCTGCTCAGCCGCCGA
>JAEZLB010000184.1 GCA_023435945.1 Pseudomonadota bacterium
GAGGAAGTACACCGGCTGGCCCAGCATGGCCGCCTCGCCCTCAATGCCGCCCACGCCCCAGCCGACCACGCCGATGCCGTTGATCATGGTGGTGTGGGAGTCGGTTCCGACCAGCGTATCGGGGTAATAGATGCCATCCTTCTGGTGCACGCCGCGTGCCAGGTATTCCAGGTTTACCTGGTGGACGATGCCGAAGCCGGGAGGTACAACGCCGAAGGTGTCGAAGGCCTGCATGCCCCATTTCATGAACTGGTAGCGCTCATTGTTGCGCTGGAATTCCAGTTTCATGTTCAGGTCCAGTGCGCCCGATTCGCGGAAGTGATCGATCTGAACCGAGTGATCGACGACCAGGTCGACCGGTACCAGCGGTTCAATCTGCTTGGGATTCTTGCCCATGGCGGAAGCCACGCCGCGCATGGCGGCCAGATCGGCCAGCAGTGGCACGCCCGAGAAGTCCTGCAGCACGACGCGCGCGACAACGAAGGGAATCTCGTCGGTGCGGGCGGCATTCGGTTGCCAGTTGGCGAGTTGTCGGACGTGGTCTTCCGTGACCTTCTTGCCATCGCAGTTGCGCAGCACGGCTTCCAGCACGATACGGATCGACACCGGCAGGCGCGACAAATCGACGTTCAGCGATTTTGCCAGTGCCGGCAGCGAGTAGAACTTGCCTTTCTTGGAAGACGATATCCGGAAATCTTTTAGCGTTTTCAATGTGTTGCGGGACATGACGCCTCCTTCTAGTTGTACGTTGCGTGTTCGTAAAAAAATACCTGCAGGCGCTGCGCTCTATAACAGCGCTTGCGCCTGTTCAGACAGGGGGAAATTGCCAAATTTTGCTCGTTGCAGCACCGTCCAGTAATAACGGTAACTGGCCCGGTCATGCAGTTTTCCTTCGTGCTGTATCGGTCCCCAGTTAGCCTCTTGGGCTGCGTGCAGGATCTGTGCCGAAGTTTCCACTTCTTCGTGCGATGGCGAGAAGGCCGCGACGATAGGCTGGATCTGGCCGGGATGTATGCTCCACATGCGGGCGTAGCCGAATTCATTTCTGGCACGCGCAGCGTCGCTTCCGACCACGCTGGTATCGCGAATCTCGGTGGTGACATTGTGCGATGGCACCTTGCCATGGGCATGGCAGGCTGCCGCGATTTCCAGCTTGGCGCGAGCTACCAGTGGATGGGAGAACTGGCCGGGAGAGAGCATGGCAGAGGAAGGAATCGCGCCGTAATGCGCCGACACAAAATCCATCACGCCGAACGACAGGCATTCAACCTGGGGCAGGGCGGCAATGGCGCGAACTTCGGCAAGTGCCTGATGCGTTTCGATCAGCACATGCACTGGCAGATTGCTGCGTCCATTCTCACGGGCATGCCGGTTGATCACCTGCAGCGCTTGCGACACTTGGGTTACGCCACTGACTTTGGGTACGACCAAGTAAGCGATACGCCTGGCAGCGCCACGGCACAGGATGGCGACATCTTGTTCAAAATGAACACTGTCGGCATCATGCACGCGCACGCCTATGCGACCGAATCGGTTATCTTCGCTGTTGAGGAGGTCGGTAATCAGTTGCGCATGGCTGGCTTCATTGCCTGCCGCAGCGCCGTCTTCGCAGTCGAAGGTGATGTCGAATACGGGGCCGAGTTCCTGCTGCAGGGCCATGGACTTGCGCATCAGCTTTTCCGAGCCGGCGTAATGATCGCAGACCGGAAGAGAGACCGGTGTGGATTCGCCTTGGAAGAGGACTTCGGAAGGATGCATGCGTCGTCAGGGCAATCGGGGTGATCAGTGCGAAAAGGGGTGGAAAAACAGGCCGGACGGCTAAGCCGCCCGGCGCAAGCTGCGGTTAAGGCAGCAGGTGCTTGACGCCTTCGCGCTCTTCCTGCAATTCCTTCAGGGTCAGGTTGATGCGTTCTTGCGAGAACTCATCGATTTCCAGACCCTGGACAATCTTGTACTCGCCATTTTCAGTGGTGACCGGGAAGCCGAACACGATGCCTTCGGGGATGCCGTAGGAGCCGTCGGAGGGAATCCCCATGGTGGTCCACTTGCCGTTGGTGCCCAGTACCCAGTCGCGCACATGGTCGATTGCTGCATTGGCAGCCGATGCAGCGGACGACAAGCCACGTGCTTCGATGATGGCGGCGCCACGCTTGCCTACCAGGGGCAGGAAGGTTTCGCGGTTCCATTTTTCGTCATTGATCAGTTGCTTGACCGATTGACCCTCGATGGTGGCGAAACGGTAATCCGGGTACATGGTGGGCGAGTGATTGCCCCATACGCACAGTTTTTCGATGGAAGCGACCGGTTTGCCGGTCTTGGCGGCGATTTGCGAAGCAGCGCGATTATGGTCCAGGCGCAGCATGGCGGTGAAATTTTTGGCCGGCAGGCTGGGTGCGGATTTCATGGCGATGTAGGCATTGGTGTTGGCCGGGTTGCCGACGACCAGTACTTTTACATCGCGCGATGCGACTGCATCCAGCGCCTTGCCTTGCACGGTGAAGATTTGTGCATTGGCTTACAGCAAATCCTTGCGCTCCATGCCGGGGCCGCGCGGACGTGCTCCCACCAGCAAGGCGACGTCGGCGTCCTTGAATGCGGTCATCGCATCATCGTGCGCGG
>JAEZLB010000226.1 GCA_023435945.1 Pseudomonadota bacterium
GACTAGCCCGTTCGAGCGCGCGCGAAGTTGTCGAGATCTATGCGGCATGGGTCCATGAGCCGACCATCCCGGAAACCGTCTTGCGCGCAACGGATATTGCGGAGCTGGCGCAGATTTCGTTTTGGGATGCGTTGATTCTCGCGTCCGCCGAAAAGTCTGGCGCCGCGACCCTGTACAGCGAAGACCTGAACCACGGTCAATCCATTGTCGGCATCCAGATCGTCAATCCGCTGCGGTCCAGCTGAAGCAGCGCCTGTCTATCAAGCGCCGTGAAAATTCCTCGCTCTGCGGGAATGCCTTAGCAATCATTGGACGAGCACTGATCTTCCGCTAGACAGTGCAATCCGGACTGAAACAATCAGATCGAATCGCAAATTTCCATCGCGTTCATCGGGCCGAGGGTCCTTGCCCTGAAGGAAGGACGACTTGCGAGAGGCCTGAAGATTTGTCTGTGAGGCGCTGAGGTTGGAGGTGTACAGCGCCGGTGTTGATGTGTGACCTCTGGATCAACTCGACATGCCACCTTGCAAACCTGACACCGAGCCCGCGCGAGGCTACAGCTCCGAAGTCTTAAGATAGCGGTCGAACCACGCAATCAACCGCTGCAGATAATCGCGCTGGTTCGCAATGGTCCAAGTCCCTTGCCAATGGCCTTCGCCTTCGTAGCGCGCGTACTCGACGCGCTTGCCGAGGCGGCGAAGCGCCGAGAAGGTCTGATCCGCCAGCCGCGGATTGACATCTTCACTCCCGTTCACGATCAACAAGGGGGTGGTGACACGATCCATGTAGTGCAGAGGTGAGTTCTCGATATAGCGGGACCGATGCTCCCACGGGCTACCGCCCATGCGCGCCTGACCAGTTTCCGCCCAGGACATCAGATAGTTCGTGCCGTCGGGCCGGAGCGAGCCGTGGGCCGTAATGAGATCGCCGATGCTCGCCGAGGCCATCGCCGCCTTGAAGCGCGTAGTTTGAACGAGCAGCGACAACGTACTGTAGCCGCCGTAGCTATGGCCCATCAAACCAATGCGATCTGGATCGGCCACGCCCAGCTCGACCGCTCGATCGACGCCCGGCATCACGCTCTTCAGCAGATCCAACATCGGCGTACCCACGTTCAAACGAGAATCGGCCATCAGGACTGCGTAGCCACGCGTGGCTAAAAGGTGCAAGTTGTCGACAGGCGCAGAGCCGAATCCAAACTCATTGAGGTAGTTTGAAATATCGACGCCCCCATACACCTTGACGATCATCGGATAGCGCTGCCCCGGCCGATAGTCGGAGGGATAGAGCAGCGCTCCCCGCAAGGTATCTCCGTCGACAGAGCGCCACTCGATCAGCTTCACATTGCCCAACGGCACATTTTCAAGATCTGGCCCCACTTTGCTCAGCACGCGGAAGGAAGGACGGCCGTTCACGCCAGCGAGGCGCCATTGAGGATGGCTCGACCCGTCTTCCACGACGAAGGCCACCGCATTGCCGTCCGCGGAGACAGTCACTCCCTCGGAGTAACCGTGATAGCGCTTGTGCTCCTCGAATATTTGCGTGATCTGCCCGGAACGAAGATCGATGCGCGCGAGACCCATTTTTTTGGTCGCAGGACTGTGGGTGAACATCACGGCGGTGTGAGCATCCAGCGTCCAAAGCTTGCCGGGCCGAATTTCGATAGGTCGCAGTCGCACGTCGTTCGAGCGCGTGAGCGCCATGGCGCTCGAACCATCGATGGCCGCGCGCCACACCACCGCATCCCTAGCAAAGTACACGTACTCGCCTGCATCGTCCCAATAGACGTGACCGCCGCCACCATTGCCCTCCTTGACCGGCAATCCCGGTGCGATCAGCCTCTTCTGTCCGTCCGAGACGGATACGAGGTACGCCTCATCGGTGGCGCCTGCCGGCCCAGATGTTTGATATGCGATCTGATCGCCTCGCGGAGACCAGCTGAATGCCGGTTCGTGGGGATAGTTGGCGAACCGGAACGACTCGATCAACACGGTGGTGGTCGATGAAGCGATGTCATGGACCGAGATGGCGGCTGTCATCTGCTGAGAGCCGGCTCGCTCATATCCGTGTAATGACAGCCACGCGAGCTTTCGGCCGTCTGGCGACAGCGCCTTATGCACCACGCGCTGTTCGCTCGCGATACGGTGCACGGCGCCGGTATCCGTATTCAGAATCGCCAGGTCAGCCAGCCACATGTCCACGTTAACCTGGCCGGAGTTCGGGAGCGCTTCCGGTGCCGCTGGATCGAAGCTGAAGACAGTCACCGTCGACTCGCCCGCCGATTTCTCTACCGGCGCCCTGCCCAGCAGACGCTCCTCGTACGCTCCCGCGGGCAGATTTACAGGCTCCAGAGCTATCACGATGGACCTGCCATCCGGCAGCCATTCGACGTCCAAGAGCGCCGACTCCATATCAGCCACCCTAACATCCATGACTTGTCTGAAGGCTCCGGAACCGCGGTCCCAGGCCCAAAGACGTGCTTCGTCCGCCGTCGTCGCACCCGCTCGATCGGTGAGAAACAACAGTCGGCGTCCGTCTGGCGACCAGACCGGCCCCCAACTGTTACCTTGACCCTGTGTGAGATTGCGTGGCCCGGCTCCATCACGGTCGCTCAGCCATACGTCGCCGCCCCGCGCAGTCCACGGCAGTTTGGTTCGCAAGGAGTTGCGCTGCGCCTCCGCGGTGTCAACCATTCCCTGCACTCGCCTGGGATCAACGACGGTGTAGGCGGCTGTACCATCAACAGAGAGGGCAACCTTCGAGAATGCCGCCAGCCTTGGCGCGGTCAACACCTCGTCGATGGATAACTCCGCGGCACTCGCGCAGGAAAACACCAATCCCATCCAACACACCACGGAACATGCAGCGTTCTTCATCCCCCTCACCGGGAGCATCTCGTGTTTCACCAGATGTTTCCTAACGTAGTTTGTATGGTGATCTTCCGCTCGAGCAAAGCGCCGCGAGCGAGCCCGTGACAAATGGCTGCGTAGCAGCCGGGCCGGCGCAGAGCCGGCTCGGCCGCGCCCCCCCCTGAACTACCAGCGCTTGGCGATGGCGACGCTGAGGAATCTGCCGACCGGCGAATAGTTCGTCGGGTCGTAGCTCATGACGCCTGGAGACGTCCGCGAACTTTGCGGCGGCTCGCGATCGAAGATGTTCTGCACGGCCAGGATGACCTCCACACCATGCAGCCACCCTTCCGCGGACCTGCCTCTGTACGCCAGTGAGGCGTCAACCGTGGTGAAGGAAGCGGTCTTGTTGCCGTCACCGAAGAAGGTGTCCTTGACCCCGCCGAGGTGGTCGACAAACATGCCCGTGGTCCACGACTCAGTGCTCCAGGTCAGTCCGGCGCGTCCCCTCAGGTGCGGGGGATTGAAAACCATCCCCGCCAGATCGAAGCTCGGCGAGCCGGGCAACGTCCGTTGCTCGCTGTCGAGCCAGCTGGCATTGCCTGTCAATCTCAGCTCACCCCGCTGCAGATCGATGCGGTAGCGTAACGCCAGATCCACACCGTTGATCCTCTGCAAGCTCACGTTCGTGAAGCGGCTGTCCTGAAGCACGACCACGTTCTGCGGGATATAGTCGCCGCCGCTATAGTTCGTCAGCCCCATCGCCGCCAGATCGATGAAACCCTGCTGCAGAATCGGTGACGGCCACATGTATGCGTAATCGGCGAGCTCGGGATTGCTGAACACGCTTTGGCCCGCCGCGTAAGGCGACAGAACCCGCTGATCGTACTTCACGTCGAACACGCTCAGCTCAGCCTCCAGGCCTGGCAAGGCGCGAGGATGCAGCGCGAGCATACCCACCCAGGTAGTCGCCTCTTCAGGTTGCAGATCGGTGTTTCCACCCATCACAGCCATTACCGTGGAGTCCGCGGGATAGCCCTCCACGCCAAAGTCGGCAAGCTGGGTGAGATAGACATAGTTCTCGCCGTATCTCTGCGCGAGCGTCGGCGCTTTGAACGAACGACCCCAGGATCCCTTCAGATCGAAGTCCGGAGTCGGTGAGTACACGAGGCCGACTTTCGGTGTGGCGATATCGCCCATGCCGGCGTAGTCCTCGTAGCGCGCCGCGAGATTCAACGACAGCCGCTCGATGAGCTTCACCTGATTGACCGCCCCGATGAACGGTACATGCAGTTCCGCGTAGCCGAAATGGCTCGCTTGATCGCCTTGGGCTGCCGCGCCATCCAGTACGTTGGAGTATTCGTTGCGCCGATAGCCCGCACCCAGTGCAAGACGCACCTGGCCGCCCGGCAAATCCATCACTGCGCCTTCAGCCCCCGCCTCGAACGACTCGGTCCGGTTTGCAGTCTTTTCCGGATAGCTGAAGGAAGGCGTGCCGTCCAGCAAGAGATAGCCCTGATTCCTGCGCATCTCGTCCTTGCCATAGCTGGCACTGAGCGTCGCCTCCCAGTCTCGAACGAGAGCGAGCGTCAACGAAGGAGCCACCGCGAAGTTGATGTCATCCGTTGCACCGACGCTGATCATCGACAAAGTGTGCGTGGCCAGCTGCGAGCGCTCGTTGTATAGGGCGTCGATGCTGAAGGTTGCAGATGCGGCCACATCCTGATGAGCGCTGAGAAGAAAGCTGTTGCGCTCCAGCTGCGGATACAACATGTAAGGATCGTTCATGTAACGCAGGTAGTCGCGGTCGCTGGCCAATATCGGCTCATCCTTCTTGTACTCGTAAGTCGCGATGAATCCGCCGCTCTCCCAGGTGGTGCCGCCCACCAAGCTGTATTGCTGCTGTTCCCCACCGCCCTGGGTAGAAACGCCGTAGCGAGCGCCGAGCGCCATGCCATCGAAATCGCGCTTCAGAATGACGTTGGCCACGCCCGCAACGGCATCGGATCCGTAAAGCGCCGATGCGCCATCTGCTACGATCTCTATGCGCTCAACCGCCTCGACAGGAATGGCGGAAATATCGATTGCCTGCCCGCTGCCATTGAACGCCAGACGTCTGCCGTTGAGCAGCGTCAACGTAGCGTCCGGACCGAGACCGCGCAGATTGAGAGCCGATCCGCCAGTCACGTTGCCATTGCCAGGGCCGGAGTAGAACTGCACTGCCCCTCCTGGATTCTGTCCGCCGCTGAAGTTCTGCGGGATATCGCGAATGACGTCCCCGAGATCGCCATATCCCGCCTGCTTGATTTCACCTTGGGTGATGGTAGTTACCGGCGAAACCGGAGGCGCGCCCCTTACGCGCGACCCGGTCACGATCAACTCTTCCAAGCGAACCGCGTTGCGCTCATCGGCCGCATCTCTGGGTGGGAGATCACTTGCGGCTTCTGTACTCGTCGACACCTCGCCTTGGAGACTCGCCAGACGAACGCCGTGAGCAGGTTGCTCGACGCGGCTGGCTCGACCATCGAGGCTAACCGGTCGAATCGGCGTCGCTTGATCGCTCTTCTCTCGCGTCACCGTCACCGTCCGCTCATTCACAAACTCGAACGTCAGCCCCGTATCTCGCAGCAACTCGCGCAGCGTTTCTTCATCCGATTGACCGGCGCGGGCGCCGGGAGACATCACACCTTTGGCGACTTCTGCGCTGTAAACCACTTGTAGTGGCGATTGGCGGGAGAATGCTTCGAGCGCATCGACCAGCGGTTGCGGCGGCAGCGGATTCGGAAGGCCTTGCGCCAGCAGCGCTGCGGACGAGCAGATCGAAAGGGCCGCAACGATGGCTGCGGACAGACGGGCGTTCTTCTTGTGTTGCACGAGTCACTCCCCAATCGCGACTGTATGGGTCGCTTGCTGTTGTGACTCGTATGAGTGAGGTGCGCGAGAAATCGGGCACCTCGCGGAAGAAGATTCTCGATTACTGTGTCGTCGCGCGGCGCTTGAGCACGCGAACTTCTGGTGTTTCATCGACCTCGACATGCTCGTAGCGCTCGAGGAACTGTACGAGCGACGTCACGTCTTGCACGGTGAACGTGCCGCTGATGCGATGTTCTGCGAGTGTCGGATCGTCAATGCGAAGCTGCTGTTCGTGGTAGCGATTGAACTCCGCTACGACATCGCTCAAGCGATCCTCGCGAAAGACGAGCCGACGTTCGGTCCATGCTTTCACGCGATCGAGCGGCGGGCCGGCATTCGCGAGAATCTCCCCTTTCGGTGTCACCGCGGCCTGCTCGCCCGCGGCGAGCTGAACGCGTGCCGATCGTTTCACTGCAGGGCCTGACCCGCCTGCGTCTTCAGTAATGGGCGCGTCTGGCGCACGACGTGCTCCAACGTTCTCGAGCGCATCGCGACTGACAACCTCGACGCGTCCCTCGAGCACCGCGACAGCGGTGTTGGTTGACGCCACTTGCACGTTGAAGATGGTGCCGAGTGCACGCACCGTCGCCTGCGACGTCTGCACGACGAAGGGTCGCGCTGGATTCTTCGCGACATCGAAGCGGGCCTCTCCATGCTTGAGGAAGATGCGCCGTTCTTCATCTGCGAATGCGATCGCCACTTCAGAGTTCGTGTTGAGATAGACAATCGATCCGTCTTCAAGCGTGATCGTGCGCTGCTCACCGACCGCAGTGCTATAGGTCGGCGATCCAAGCAG
>JAEZLB010000307.1 GCA_023435945.1 Pseudomonadota bacterium
GGTTGATCCCGTGTTTGTAGAAGACATGGCGGAGATGCCCTCCACGCTCTTGCGCCTGGCGCGTGACGGTGATGTGGTGATCACGATGGGGGCAGGTTCGATTTATACGGTGCCGGCGCAGCTGGTCAAGATGGCAGAACAGGAACAATCATGAGTAAGATCGCACAGGAATTCGGCAAGGTGGGCGTGCTGTTCGGCGGTCGTTCTGCCGAACGTGAAGTGTCGCTGATGTCGGGTAAGGGTGTGCTGGGCGCATTGCAAAGCCAGGGCATCGATGCGCATGGATTTGATCCGGCAGAGCGTTCGCTGGCTGATCTAGCTGCAGAGAAATTCGACCGCGTTTTTATTGCGCTGCATGGGCGTTATGGCGAGGACGGAACCTTGCAGGGCGCCTTGGAACAACTGGGGATTCCTTACACAGGTTCGGGCGTGATGGCTTCGTCCATCGGCATGGACAAGATCATGAGCAAGCGCATCTGGATCAGCCATGGCTTGCCGACACCGAAATTTGTTGAACTCGATGCGCGCTCTGCCGGCGATGAGGACTTGCAGCACTTGCAGCAAGAATTAGGATTGCCGCTGATGTTGAAGGCGCCGCATGAGGGATCGAGCATAGGCATCAAGAAAGTGGTTGACGTATCAGCGCTGGCTGGCAGCTTTGCGCATTGTGCGAAGTACGACGACGTGGTGCTGGCCGAGCAATTCATTAGCGGGCGTGAGTTGACGGTGCCGGTGCTGGGACAGGGGCGTGATGCTTACGCGCTGCCCATTGTGGAAATTCGTGCGCCGCAGGGCGATTACAACTTTCAGAACAAGTACTACAGCGACGATACGCAGTACTTCTGTCCGGCGCCACTGGATGCTGCGCTGACCAAGCGTATTCAGGACATAGCCGTTCGAGCCTTCAATGCACTGGGTGCTTCAGGCTGGGCACGCCTGGATTTTATGTTGCGCATGAACGATAACGAACCCTTTCTGCTGGAGATTAATACTTCGCCCGGCATGACGGGGCACTCGCTTGTGCCGATGGCAGCCAAGGCGGCTGGCAAGAGTTATGAGGAATTGTGTGTCGACATTCTGCGCTCTGCTTCGTTGGACCTGAAGCCGAGCGAGAACTGGAAACCGGAGTGAATGGGTAAGCGCGATGTGGCACGACGTCAGGCTGCTGAACATGGCTTCCAATGCCTTGCTGGGAATGCTTGCGCTTTTCCTGCTGGCGTCGGGGCTATGGTGGGTGGCGCAGCAGCCAGCGTTCACCCTGAAGGCAATACACGTGGTTGGAATGGAGGGGGAGCCCTTGAATTACGTGAATCATCTGACGGTGAAGAACACGGCGCTGCCACGTATTCAGGGAAATTTTTTTACGGTTGACCTGGAATCGGTACGCAATGCTTTTGAGGCAGTGCCATGGGTAAGGCGGGCAAGCGTCAAGCGCCAGTGGCCTAACCAGTTGGTGGTGGCGATCGAAGAACATCGCCCGCTGGCCATATGGGGCGATCAGGGTAAGCTGGTGTCGGTGAAGGGCGATGTGTTTACCGCCAACCTCGCGGAAGCGGAAGAAGGGGGAGAGCTGGCGGAATTGTCGGGGCCGGCGGGGAGCGAAAAGGAAGTGGTGTCACGGCTCTACGATCTGCGCACCTGGCTGGCGTCGATAGGATTGGAGCCTGTGAAGTTGGTGCTGTCCGAGCGTTATGCATGGAAGGCCGAACTCGATAACGGCATCGTGCTGGAGTTGGGGCGGGAATCGGACAGCGACACGCTGCGTTCCAGGGTGGAGAGGATGATGGGGGTCTATCCGCAACTGGCAGCGCGTCTGCCTGACCGGATAGAAAAGCTGGATCTGCGGTACCGAAATGGCTTGGCGGTAAAGGCCAAGGGATTGTCTCTCGACACAGAGGCGAAAAAAAGCAAGTAATACAAAACTATGACAAGAGATGCGAAGAACCTGATTGTTGGCCTGGACATTGGCACCTCCAAGGTGGCGGCTGTTGTGGCCCAGATATTGCCGAACGGGCGGCATGAGGTGATTGGCTTGGGACAGGCTGAATCCAGGGGGCTGAAGAAGGGCGTGGTGGTCAATATCGAGGCGACTGTCGAATCTATCCAGCGTGCGCTGGAGGAGGCGGAGTTAATGGCCGACTGCAAGATCCGTAATGTCTATACCGGTATCGCGGGCAGCCATATTCGCAGCTTCAATTCCAGCGGCATGGTGGCTATCAAGGACAAGGAAGTGACGGCAGCCGATGTGGCGCGTGTGATCGAAACTGCCAAGGCCGTCAACATTCCTACGGACCAGCAGTTGTTGCACACGGTACCTCAGGAGTTCATCGTCGATAGCCAGGAAGATGTACGCGAGCCGATAGGCATGAGCGGCATACGCCTGGAGGTCAAGGTTCACATCGTGACCGGTGCGGTATCGGCAGTTCAGAACATCGTGAAATGCATACGGCGTTGCGGACTGGAGGTGTCTGATCTCATTCTCCAGCCCATGGCCTCGGCCGATGCGGTGCTCACTTCGGATGAGAAGGAGTTGGGTGTGGTGCTGGTGGATATCGGTGGTGGTACCACTGATGTTGCGATTTTCACCGAAGGCGCGATTCGTCATACGGCGGTGATTCCTATCGCTGGCGACCAGATTACCAATGACATCGCTATGGCCTTGCGCACGCCGACGGCGGATGCAGAAGAAATCAAGCTGCGTTTTGGCGTGGCCAAGCAAGTGCTGGCAGATCCGGCGGAAAACATTGAAGTGCCGGGTCTGGGTGATCGTGGCGCACGCGTGTTGTCGCGCCAGGCATTGGCGGCCGTAATCGAACCGCGCGTGGAAGAGTTGTTTGCGTTGGTGCACCAGGTGGTGCGCGAGTCCGGTTACGAAGAAGTGCTGTCGTCGGGCATCGTGCTGACCGGTGGTTCGGCCATGATGCCGGGCATGATGGAACTGGCGGAGGACATTTTCCTGAAGCCCGCTCGTGTAGCGGTGCCGGAATACAGCGGCCAGCTGGCGGATGTGGTGCGTAGTCCACGTTATGCCACGGCACTGGGGTTGTTGATGGAAGCGAAGAAGCAGTACTTGCGTGGGCAGGTGGTTACGCGGCAGGAGGGGTCGGTAAAGGCAATTTGGAAGCGAATGAAGGAATGGTTTTTAGGTAATTTTTGATTTTTTCTGATTAATAACTAACGAAGTAAAACGAACGCAGTTCTCGGTTGCCAGTTTTCCCATCGCGTGATGATTGGTGACCGCAAATTGCATTTATACAGGAGTCATCATGGAAATCGATATGCTGGATATTACAGGAAGGGGTACCGTCATCAAGGTCGTGGGCGTCGGTGGCGCCGGTGGCAATGCGGTACAGCACATGATCAACAAGGGTGTGAGCGGCGTGGAGTTCATCGCTGCCAACACCGATGCGCAGGCACTCAGAACGTCGAAGGCACACAATGTGATCCAGATCGGTGAAACCGGCCTGGGCGCGGGCATGCGTCCGGACGTCGGTCGTCAACTGGCGGAAGAAACGCGTACTCGTATCGAGGACGCATTGCGTGGCGCGCACATGGTGTTTATCGCGGCTGGCATGGGCGGCGGTACCGGCACCGGTGCTGCGCCTATCGTGGCGCAAGTGGCCAAGGAGCAGGGCGCACTGACCGTGGCCGTAGTGTCCAAGCCTTTCTCCTATGAAGGTCAGAAGTGCATGGAGATCGCTGACGAAGGCCTGGCTGAGCTGGAAAAGCATGTCGATTCGCTGATTGTGATTCTGAACGAAAAGCTGGAAGAGATCTACGAAGACGACAGCATGATGGAATGGCTGCAGCACGCGGACGATGTGCTGAACAATGCGGTGGCAGGCATTGCCGAGATTATCAATGTGCCGGGCCATATCAACGTTGACTTCAATGACGTGAAAACCATCATGGGC
>JAEZLB010000236.1 GCA_023435945.1 Pseudomonadota bacterium
GATTCAAGCGCCCAATTCAGTCAGGTGCTAGCCTTTCGAAAGTGCTTTTAATGCAAGCTTGATGCCACTGGAAACATCGCTGCCAGCCGGCACCTGTTTCAGCGCGAGCATGGCTTCCTTGTCAGAATAACCCAGCGCCAGCAATGCATTGAGGATATCAGTGCTGGCATCGCCCGCAGCCGCAGCGCCTGTTGCTCCTAGGTCTGCGCCCAGTTTTCCTTTTAATTCCAGCAACAGCCGCTCGGCCGTCTTCTTGCCGATGCCTGGAACTTTGGTCAGGCGCCCCGCCTCTTGCAGGGTAACAGCGCTGGCGAGATCGCTTACCGACATCCCAGACAAGATACCCAGCGCAGTACGGGCACCGACACCGGAAATCTTGATCAGTTGCTTGAAAACGTCGCGCTCTTCGGTCGTGGCAAAACCGAACAACAGGTGAGCATCTTCGCGGACTGCCAGATGCGTGAGCAGGACAACTTTTTCACCCAGCCCGGGCAGATTGTAAAAGGTGCTCATCGGCACATCGATCTCGTAACCCACTCCGTGGCAATCGACGAGCAGATGAGGTGGATTTTTCTCAAGTAAAATCCCTGAAATGCGGCCTATCATGGTGGCTTCGTTTAACGTTAACGATATGAATCATACAGGACAACCCGCCACTGAATCGCCATCCGCTTCCCGGCGACCAGTATCGGCCTTGCAGAAATCACTACACTGGTCCAAAAACGTTTTTGGCATTCTGTGGGCTTCGCCTCTGACCTTATTCGGCCTGCTGCTGGCCCTGCCAGTCTTGTTATGGAAAGGCGAATTGCGCCTGGTGGTCGGCAAGATGCCCGCCTTGCTGATAACTGGTCCTGCCGCGGACAAGATGCTGCATCGACACCCCTTCGGCCCCATGGTGGCCATGGCCATCGGCCACGTGGTCATAGGAGAAAGCAGAGGACTGACACCACGCATCCTGGCTCATGAACTAGTACATGTCCGGCAGGCGGCGCAATGGGGCTTCCTGTTTCCTTTTGCCTATGTGGGCGCCAGCATATGGGCAGTTTGGTGCGGCAAGGATGCCTACTGGCACAATGTCTTTGAAGTGGCGGCCCGCCGGGAAGAAAATCTGGCGTGAACCATACCCGCCTTTCAGTGAGCACTAAGCGATCAGGCGCCCTGCCCTGACCCGCAATCCCTTCTTGCCCAACTTCGGCGCCAGCGTGCCCAGATGCGTCAGCACATCCTTGCTGTGCGCATGGCATATCGCCACACCCAGGGCGTCGGCCGCATCGGTGCTCGGAGTTCCGGACAACATCAGCAAGCGCTGCACCATGTCCTGTACCTGCTGCTTTTGCGCCTTGCCGTGACCGACTACCGCCTGTTTGACCTGCAAAGCCGTATATTCCGACACAAGCAGATCCGCATTGACCAGCGCGCATATCGCCGCACCACGCGCCTGCCCCAGCAGCAGCGTGGATTGCGGATTAACGTTGACGAAGACTTTTTCGACGGCGGCACAATCCGGCTGATAAGTGCGGATAACCTCCGACACGCCGGACAGGATGGTTTTCAGGCGCTGCGGCAAATCGCCTTCCGGCGTGCGTATGGTGCCGGAGGCGATATAGGTGAGCTGATTGCCCTGCTTCTGGATAATGCCGAATCCGGTAATCCGCAGGCCAGGATCAATGCCCAGTATTTTCATGAATAGCTTCCCGCAGCGTTAAGGTTCAGCTTGCTCAAGAATGAAGCGAATCCGTCAAGATCGTTGCGCCGCCGTTCACCCCGATAATACGGCAGACGGCGCAACCCCTTATGAATCGCTGCTCCGGCAATCTCAATGGCGGAAGTGCCGCGTGCCGGTCAGCACCATCACGATACCATGTTCATTGGCGGCATCGATGACTTCCTGATCGCGTACCGAACCGCCGGGATGAATCACAGCCGTCGCACCGGCTTCGACCACCACATCCAGGCCATCGCGGAACGGGAAGAAAGCATCGGAGGCGACAGCGGAGCCTGCCAGTGACAGGCCTGCATTCTGGGCCTTGATGGTCGCGATGCGCGCCGAATCGATGCGGCTCATCTGGCCGGCGCCGACACCGAGCGTCATGCCATTGCCACAGAAGACAATCGCATTCGATTTCACGAACTTCGCCACGCGCCATGCAAACATCAGATCCTGCAACTCGGCCGGAGTCGGCTGCTTCTTGCTGACCACTTTCAACTCCGCGACCTGCACGTTCTTTGCATCCGGCGACTGCACCAGCAAACCGCCGCCTACACGTTTCACGTCATAGGCATTCAAGCCTTGCCCCAACGGGATTTCCAGCAGGCGAACGTTCTGCTTGCCAGCAAAAATCTGTTTGGCTTCAGCACTGAACGAAGGTGCGATCAGCACTTCAACGAATTGCTTGGCAACCGCCTGGGCGGCTGCACCATCCAGTTCGCGATTAAAGGCAATGATGCCGCCGAATGCCGAAGTGGAATCGGTCTGGAAGGCTTTCTGATAGGCCTCCAACGGGGATGCTGCAATCGCCACGCCGCAGGGATTAGCATGCTTGATGATCACGCAGGCTGGCTCGTCGAAGGTTTTCACGCACTCCCACGCCGCATCGGCATCGGCAATATTGTTGTACGACAGTTCCTTGCCTTGCAACTGGCGGTAATTGGCCAGCGCGCCATCGAAGGGCTTGAGATCGCGATAGAACGCAGCGGACTGGTGCGGGTTTTCACCGTAACGCATTTCCTGCACTTTTTCGAAATGCAAGTTCAGCGTGTCGGGATAAGCACTGCGTGTTGCATGCTGCTTGTC
>JAEZLB010000339.1 GCA_023435945.1 Pseudomonadota bacterium
CGCCGACATCGATCCAATCGGGCTGAAAATCGCGCCCGGCCCATTTCCGCGCGGCGGCGTAGATCTCATCCGAAAGGACAACGCGTCCAAGCTCCATCGCGGCAAGCCGATAACTGCGTGACGGCCACGATCATCACGTCAGACTGACGTGGAGACGGACGAAAGATGATGCCGAAACGATCCAGGTCATAACGCGACGCACCTGCGTGCATCATCTCAACAGCACAGCAAGCCAGACCAAAGGTCATCGGCCACATGGACCCCGTGCGGGTCCAGTTGAGCAACTTGTCCGCCGTGGTGGTAATAAATCCTTCGCTCAATACGCCATCAATCGCCATAACTTACTCCCAATCCAGGGCTCCCTTTTTCCATTCGAATATCAGGCCGATCACCAGCACTGCCAGGAAGATCATCATTGACCAGAAGCCGAGCAAACCAATGTCACCCATCGCAACAGCCCATGGCACCAGGAAGGCCACTTCGAGATCGAACAAGATGAACAATATCGCAACCAGGTAATAGCGCACATCGAACCTCATGCGCGCGTCTTCAAACGCCTCGAAGCCGCACTCGTAAGGCGACAGCTTTTGTTCATCCGGCCGATGAGGACCCACCAGACGTCCCAAAACCTGAGGAATTACGCCAACAGCGATACCCACCAAGATAAAAAGAAGAACGGGAAAATAATTTTCAAGATTCACAGTTGAGTCCGTTGGTTGTGCGACCGAAGGATCGCTTTAGAAATAATTAGGATGCTCTCAACAAAAAGCCAGCCCAGGCTTATCCCATGCTGGCTCGTTTTTTTGGTGCCGACGGCGAGACTCGAACTCGCACAGCTTGCGCCACTACCCCCTCAAGATAGCGTGTCTACCAATTTCACCACGTCGGCAATTTAGTCCAATATTTTACATTGCTTTAAGCTATCAGTTCAATTGGGATTTGCTTTAATTCAAGATAAAGCATGAAAAAATCTATAACTATCGAGGGATTTGGCTGGACTGATTGCCATTAGCAGGCGCAGCTGCCCCACCCTCACCTGCAGGCGACTGATTTGCACCCGGCACAGCGTTATCAACTGCACCTGGCACAGCACTTTCAGGCAAACGATCCATCACACCTCCCACCCCCTGCACCGGCTGAGCAGCAAGGTAAGCGAGGCCCATCGTCGCCGCAAAAAAGATAGCCGCAGCAATTGCCGTGGACTTTGACAGAAAGTTGGAAGACCCAGAGGCTCCAAACAAACTGCCTGAAGCACCTGAGCCAAATGCTGCGCCCATATCGGCACCTTTTCCGTGCTGAATCAGAACCAGCCCAATGATGGACAAGGCGGAAATCACCAGAACCACAAGAAGTAGAGTGTGAAGGGTAGTCATTTAATCAATTCCAGTTGGATGTATCTCTTCAAATTCAATCAATCAGGCGGCACGAACAATAGCCAGAAAATCTTCTGCCTTCAGCGATGCACCACCAATAAGTCCACCATCAATATCAGGCATAGCCAGCAAAGCGGTTGCATTGTCGGGTTTCATGCTGCCACCGTACAGTATGCGAACTTGCTCTGCGCCATGCTCAGAATATTTTTTCATACGCGCACGTAACATGGCGTGCACTTCCTGCGCCATCTCGGGCGTCGCCGTCCTGCCTGTACCAATCGCCCATACCGGCTCGTAAGCCACCACGATGTGCGCCAGCTTTTCCTTGTCAATTGCGATCAGCACCGCATCCAACTGACGGCATACCGTGCTACCGGTCTCACTCGCCTCGCGCTCGGCCAGCGTCTCACCTATACAGACAACAGGAGTCAAACCAAATTTCAAAGCCTGACGAGTTTTTTCACCTACGATCACATCGCTTTCCGCATGATAAGCACGCCGCTCCGAATGCCCGACGATCACGAAGCTGCAAGCGAAGTCAAGCAGCATGGAAGCGGCAACTTCGCCGGTGAAAGCACCTGCGTCGTGCACAGAAACATCCTGCGCCCCCCAGCGAATCGCACTGTCGCTCAGCAATTGCCGACATTGCGCGAAATATGGTGCGGGAACGCACACCGCAGTATCACAATTCGGTTGACCGATACCCTCACGAAGAGCAGCAAGCAATGCGGCATTCGCATTGAGACTTCCATTCATTTTCCAGTTACCGGCAATCAGTTTGCGACGCATAGCTACCCGTTTTTTTTGTCAACCCGTCATTCTAGCGTAGCGCGATGGCGACGGTCAAACCACGCGAACGATATTCGCTGCTCAATTCATCAACATCAGATCTGCATTTACCCCCCACACACAAAAACGCACCTCAAATTCCCCACTATTGGCAACGCTCGCAACCACCAACCCGATCCATACAGTATCGCTATCAACCACATAGCATTCTCTTGTACGCCCACAAACAAAAAGCCCGGCATCTCTGCCGGGCTTTTTGTGAGACTAGCAATGGTAGGCGCCAGCACAGTTTTATTCCTGCGCTGCAGGCTCCTGTTCGCCACCATTCTCGTCTGCCAGCACTGCCTTCATCGACAGTTTGAGACGGCCGCGCTCGTCGGTTTCGAGAACCTTCACGCGCACCACCTGGCCTTCTTTCAGGTAGTCGGCCACGGCATTCACACGCTCGTTGGCGATCTGGCTGATATGCAGCAGGCCATCCTTGCCCGGCAGGACCTGGACGATAGCACCGAAATCCAGCAACTTCAGCACGGTACCTTCATAGACCTTGCCTACTTCAACCATGGCAGTCAGCTCTTCGATGCGGCGCTTGGCCTCCTGACCAGCAGCAGCATCGACGGAGGCGATGGTCACGATACCTTCGTCCGTGATATCGATCTGGGTACCAGTTTCTTCGGTCAGGGCACGAATCACTGCACCACCCTTGCCGATCACATCGCGAATCTTCTCGGGATTGATCTTGATGGTGATCAGGCGCGGCGCGAAGTTGGACAGTTCGGTACGACCATGCGGCATCGCCTCCTGCATCTTCGCCAGAATGTGCATGCGGCCTTCTTTGGCTTGCGCCAGTGCAACCTGCATGATTTCCTTGGTGATGCCCTGGATCTCGATATCCATCTGCAATGCAGTCACGCCAGTCGCGGTACCAGCCACTTTAAAGTCCATGTCACCCAGGTGATCTTCATCGCCCAGGATATCGGACAGCACGGCAAACTTATTGCCCTCCTTGATCAGACCCATCGCGATACCGGCAACGTGCGCCTTCATCGGTACGCCGGCATCCATCAGTGCGAGAGAACCACCGCACACCGAAGCCATGGAAGACGAGCCGTTGGACTCGGTGATTTCCGACACCAGGCGCACTGAGTAGCTGAACTCTTCCGGCGACGGCAAGGCAGCCACCAATGCGCGCTTGGCCAAGCGGCCATGACCAATTTCACGACGCTTGGGAGTACCTACGCGGCCGGTTTCACCGGTCGCAAACGGAGGCATGTTGTAATGCATCATGAAGCGGTCGCTGTACTCGCCCATCAGCGCATCGATCTTCTGCTCGTCGCGTGCGGTACCCAGCGTTGCCACAACCAATGCCTGGGTTTCACCACGGGTAAACAGTGCGGAACCATGCGTGCGCGGCAATACGCTGCTGCGGATCGAAATAGGACGTACGGTACGGGTGTCGCGACCATCGATGCGCGGCTCGCCATCAAGAATCTGCGAACGAACGATTTTTGCTTCCAGATCGAACAGGATGCTACCCACTTCCGCGGCGTCGGGGGCCTCGGTTCCATTCGCTGCGGCCTCTGCTGCCAAATCGGCATTGACCTGAGCAGAAACTTCGCGCAGTTTGGTGGTACGGGCTTGCTTGTCCTTCACGCGATAGGCGTCGCGCAGATTAGCTTCAGCCAGCGCCGTTACACGGGAGATCAGTGCCTCATTCTTGGCGGGAGGCGCCCATTCCACTTCCGGCTTGTCGCCGTCACGCACCAACTCATGAATGGCATCGATCACGGCACGCATTTGCTCGTGGCCGTAGACCACGGCGCCCAACATCACGTCTTCCGGCAATTCCTTGGCTTCCGACTCGACCATCAGCACGGCGGTTTCGGTACCAGCCACCACCAGGTCCATGTCAGACTTGCTCAGCTGCGACACGGTCGGATTCAGCACATACTGGCCATCGATATAACCGACGCGGGCAGCGCCGATCGGGCCATTGAACGGAATGCCGGACACGCACAAGGCAGCGGAAGAGCCGATCATGGCAGCAATGTCCGGATCGATTTCCGGGTTCACCGACAATACGTGAACGATAACCTGCACCTCATTCAGGTAGCCTTCCGGGAACAGCGGGCGGATAGGACGATCAATCAGGCGGGAAGTCAGGGTTTCCTTTTCGGAAGGACGGCCCTCACGTTTGAAAAATCCGCCGGGAATACGACCAGCTGCATAAGCCTTTTCAACATAATCGACGGTCAGCGGAAAAAAGTCCTGGCCCGGCTTGGCATCCTTCTTCGCCACAACGGTCGCGAGCACAACAGTATCTTCCACCGACCCCATGACGGCGCCGCTCGATTGGCGGGCAATCTCACCCGTTTCCATCGTCACGCGATGCTGGCCGTACTGGAAGGTCTTGGTAACTTTATTAAACACGGTGTTTCCTTTCTATTTTTGCCGACAGATTTTCAGGCGCTGTCGTTCACCTCACCACGGGCGCCCACCGCTTGGGCAAGACACCATTTTTTTCACTAACTACTGACTACCTTACTCGTTATCGGTCCGCCAAAAGACAAAATGCCCGCATCAGGTATCTGACGCAGGCATTTTTCTAATCAGGCCGGACAGAATCTTGCACCGGATTACTTACGCAAGCCCAGCTTCTCGATCAGGGCACGATAGCGAGTTGCGTCTTTGCCCTTCAGGTAAGCCAACAGGCTTTTACGACGATTAACCATGCGAATCAAGCCTCGACGGGAGTGGTGATCCTTGCCGTGCTCTTTAAAATGGCCATTCAGGTCATTGATACGCGCGGTCAGCAGTGCCACTTGCACTTCTGGAGAGCCGGTATCGTTTGCGCCGCGTGCATTGTCTGCAACGATGGCGGCTTTGTTTTCTTTTTCCAATGCCATGGTAATTACCCTTCACATGCGGCATACGGAGTGTCTACCCCATTTACCGTGATTATTAACAAAAAAATCTGGCCGATTTCCGGCCAGGGCGCAAGTATAGCGGAAAGACCAAGCCAACACAAACACTTGCACAAGAACCCAGGGAATCGGTAGCAGGCGTTCGACCTCTTTCTCGCCCATCCCCTGCCCCGCCTCCGGGGAAACAACCCTGCAACCTTATTTCAGACAGGAAACAACCCCTTAATCCTTTCCATGTCCGGCGTGATCATCATCAGTCTGAATGATGCTGACCGGCTTGCCTTTAGCCATGCGCCAGAAAAACACCACATAACCGGACAGGCCATAAGCGACAAACAGGCCAAACAATACCTTGGGCGGATCACTCATCACTGCGGCTATGCCCAGCACAATCAGGAACACGGCGATAAAAGGTACGGACTTGCGGTAATCGATTTCCTTGAAGCTGTAAAAAGGAACATTGCTGACCATGGTCAACCCCGCATACAAGGTCATGAACCACGCCACCCATGCCAGTTCAGCGCCATCAATGTTCAGGTCGTGCATGACCCATACGAAGCCCGCCACAATGGCCGCTGCAGCCGGACTGGGCAAGCCCTGAAAATAACGCTTGTCGACCACACCTATCATGGTATTAAAACGCGCCAGACGAAGCGCGGCACCGGCACAATAGACAAAAGCGGCCAGCCAGCCCCACTTCCCCAAACCGTGCAGGGACCACTCATAGATCACCAGCGCGGGCGCGGCACCGAAAGACATCATGTCGGACAAGCTGTCGTACTCCGCCCCGAACTCGCTCTGGGTATTGGTCAGACGGGCAACGCGGCCATCAAAAGTATCCAGCACCATCGCAACGAAAACAGCAATCGCCGCGAGATCAAAACGCTGACTCATCGCCATGACAATTGCATAAAATCCGCAAAACAGATTGGCAGTAGTGAAAGCATTAGGCAGCAGGTAGATGCTGCGACGGCGCAGAGTCAACCCCCCGGATGCGTCATCAAATTGAGATGAGCGCAGGGATTGCTTGCGTGGGGGCTTGGGAAATTGCGTTGCTGCGCTCTTGGCTTTGCGACGGTTGAAAACGGGCATGTTTATCCTTTGAAATGGAGGGATAGAGTCAGAATTCAGCCAGAATTGTTTCCGTAGCAGAGACTTTATCACCGACCGTTACTTTGGGCGTGGCGCTTACCGGCAGGTAGACGTCAACACGAGAACCAAAGCGAATAAAACCGTAACGCTGCCCCTTGCTCAGCCCATCCCCCGCCTTGACATAACAGAGGATGCGGCGGGCGATCAATCCCGCCACCTGCACGCAAGTCACCGTTTCACCATTATTGGCTTTGATGACCAGCGCATTACGCTCGTTTTCGATGGAGGCCTTATCCAAGTCCGCATTGACAAACTTGCCGGGGAAATACTGGACGCGCTCGATCGAGCCATCCACCGGTGAACGGTTGGAATGCACATTGAATACGTTCATGAAAACGCTGATTTTCAACGCTTCGCGATCTACATAAGGATCCTGGACCTTCTCCACCACCACGATGCGCCCGTCTGCAGGAGAAATAACAGCATTCTCTTGCAGCGGAACGGTACGAGCCGGATCACGGAAGAATTGCAGGATGAACAGCGCAATGATCCACACAGGAATGGACCACGCTATAGAAAACTGGGTGACAAGAAGCGCAAGCGCAAAAGCAATTCCCAGGAAAGGCCAACCCTCTCGGGCGATGATGGGATGCGGATAATGTTTCAATATAACTCCGGTTAATTTTTCTATTGAGCAAGTCGTGCGTCAAAAACGCAGCTATTCTAGACGAGCAGCAGGCAAAAGTAACCTTTTTTACCCTTTGCGTCGCCCAGAAGCACTACAAACATCTCACGATTGCAATTATCGGACCGGATCAGAATGAGGATGTTCATGGCAGGCACTGCAGCCCGCCATGAAAATATTACTGGTGCCGCTATCAGGGAAATCGCACACGCGCGACGATGTTCATCTGTACCGGCGTTTCTCCCGGCTCGAACTGCGGCGTTGCCACCGACTCCTGCGCGCCCTTCATCGCCATATCCATGCGAGCCATTGTGTAAGGGCGAACAATTTCACCACCACCAAAATCGACCTGTTCCAGCTGCGCATCCGATGTCTTGCGCCCCAGGATCAGGGCAGCAGATTCGATACGCTCATTCAGATGACGATACGCCGCTTCCATCACTTGCCTGTCCAGCTTGCGTCTTGCCGCATCGGACAAGTCGAAACCCAGGCTCTGCAATGCCAGCTTTTCCTGAGCCTTAGCCACGGTCTGCGGCAGCACGGAAAGATTGGTCGTCACAACTTCCAGCGACTGCCCTACGCGCCAGCCCACGGGCTGCCTTACCTTACCGCTGGCTGTTTTCTCTTCCGCATAGACCGGATAAGTGTAGTAATTACGCGTGGTCAGCAAGGCTTGCGGGTCCAGGCGCTTCATCAGCTCGGTACCCTCTTTCATTCGCCGGTTGACGCGCGATGACGCGGCAGCCTGATCCTTGTCCTGCTCCTCCACCATGAAAACCAGGCGCGCCTGGTCATTGGCGAGACGCACCTCCCCGAACGCAGGCAGCATCAATACCGTACCGCTGGCTTTTACCACGGCAGCAGATGCGGTCGGTGTAGCAGACGTCGGTTGCGCGTGTACTGCCGGCAGACAAAGTGCCAAGGATAACAGCAGGGTCTTGCGAATCACAATATCCTCCATGATAAAAGTGGACAGCTAACAGTACTCGTCCGGGATTGCAAAATCAATGACAGGCTAACGGCAACTAGACATCACCCATCCGCTTCCTACAATCCGTTACAAAAAAAAAGCTGCGCAAACCGCGCAGCTTTTTCATCAACGAGCAACGATCAGTTTTTGGACTGGTCAACCAGCTTGTTCTTCGCAATCCAGGGCATCATCGCACGCAGCTTGGCACCCACTTCTTCGATCTGGTGCTCTGCCGTCAGACGACGACGGGAAATCAGGGTCGGCGCACCGGCCTTGTTTTCCAGGATGAAGCTCTTGGCATATTCGCCAGTCTGAATGTCTTTCAGGCACTGGCGCATTGCTTTTTTGGTTTCTTCGGTCACGACGCGCGGACCGGTCACGTACTCGCCATACTCAGCATTGTTGGAGATGGAGTAGTTCATGTTGGCGATGCCGCCTTCATAGATCAGGTCAACGATCAGCTTCAGTTCGTGCAAGCATTCGAAGTAAGCCATTTCCGGAGCGTAGCCAGCTTCAACCAGGGTTTCGAAACCGGCCTTGATCAGTTCAACTGCACCACCGCACAGAACGGCTTGTTCGCCGAACAGGTCGGTTTCGGTTTCTTCACGGAAGTTGGTTTCGATGATGCCGGCACGGCCACCGCCGTTAGCCATTGCGTACGACAGAGCGATATCGCGAGCAATACCGGATTTGTCCTGGTACACAGCGATCAGGTGAGGAACGCCGCCACCTTGAGTATAGGTGCCACGCACGGTATGGCCAGGCGCTTTAGGAGCAATCATGATGACGTCCAGGTCTTCACGCGGAACGACTTGACCATAGTGAACGTTGAAGCCGTGTGCGAAAGCCAGCACTGCACCTTTCTTGGCATTGGGAGCGACGTTTTCTGCGTATACCTGAGCGATGTTTTCGTCCGGCAGCAGGATCATGATGACGTCAGCGCCTTTGATCGCTTCGTTGACTTCCGCGACTTTCAAACCTGCTTTTTCTACCTTGCTCCAGGAAGAGCCGCCTTTGCGCAGACCGACGGTCACGTTCACGCCGGAATCATTCAGGTTCTGCGCATGTGCATGGCCTTGCGAGCCATAGCCGATGATGGCGACATTCTTGCCTTTGATGAGGGACAGGTCGCAGTCTTTGTCGTAAAAAACTTTCATGATATTCCTAACTAATGAATAGGGGTGGTTAGAGTTAGATGCAAATGAATCAGATCTTTAGAATGCGTTCGCCGCGGCCTATGCCACTGCCACCGGTACGTACCGTTTCCAGGATCAGGCTGCGGTCGATGGACTCGATGAACGCATCCAGCTTGCCCTTGTTGCCGGTCAGCTCGATGGTATAGCTCTTGTCGGTGACATCGATAATGCGCCCACGAAAGATGTCGGCAGTACGCTTCATTTCTTCACGTTCCTTGCCAACTGCCCTCACCTTGATCAGCATGAGCTCACGCTCGATGTAGGCACCTTCGGTCAAATCGACCACCTTCACCACTTCGATCAAACGATTCAGATGTTTGGTGATCTGCTCGATCACGTCGTCAGAACCGGAAGTCACGATGGTCATGCGCGACAGTGTCGGATCTTCGGTCGGTGCCACGGTTAGCGTTTCGATATTGTAGCCGCGCGCCGAGAACAATCCCACCACGCGCGACAACGCACCCGCTTCGTTTTCCAGCAGTACAGAAATAATGTGACGCATTACAGATCCTCCGAGCCCAGCAGCATTTCGGTCAAGCCTTTACCCGCCTTGACCATGGGCCAGACGTTTTCGGTTTGATCCGTAATGAAGTTCATGAACACCAGCTTGTCTTTCATGCCGAAGGCTTCTTTCAGAGAAGCCTCAACATCGCCAGGATTTTCGATCTTCATCCCTACATGGCCATACGACTCGGCCAGTTTGTTGAAATCCGGCAGGGAATCCATGTAAGACTCGGAATAACGCGAACCGTATTCAATCTGCTGCCACTGCCGCACCATGCCGAGGAAGCGGTTGTTCAGCAGGATGATCTTCGGTGTCAGGTGATACTGTTTGCAGGTCGCCAGCTCCTGGATACACATCTGGATCGATGCTTCACCAGTGATGCAGGCCACATCGGTGCCAGGATGCGCCATCTGCACGCCCATTGCATAAGGCAGGCCCACGCCCATGGTACCCAGGCCACCGGAGTTCAGCCAGCGGCGCGGCTTGTCGAAGCCATAGTATTGCGCGGCCCACATCTGGTGCTGCCCCACGTCGGAAGTGATGAAGGCATCGCCCTTGGTCACTTCCCACAACTTTTCAACCACGAACTGCGGCTTGATGACTTCATTGGAATGCGTGTATTTCAGGCACTCGCGACCACGCCATTCATTGATCTGGCGCCACCATGCATCCAAGGCCTGCGCTTTGGGCTTGGTTTCCGTGGTGTCGAGTTGAGTCAGCATCTCCTTCAGCACGTCTTTCACATTACCGACGATGGGAATGTCGACTTTGACGCGCTTGGAGATGGAAGACGGATCGATATCGATATGGATGATCTTGCGTGCGTGCGAAGAGAAGTGCTTGGGATTGCCGATCACGCGATCGTCGAAACGCGCACCGACCGCAATCAGCACGTCGCAGTGCTGCATCGCCATGTTGGCTTCGTAGGTGCCATGCATGCCGGGCATGCCCACGTACTTGTCGCTGGTCGAGCGGTAACCGCCAAGCCCCATCAGCGTGTTGCAGCATGGGTAACCAAGCCTATCCACCAACTGGTTCAACTCAGGCGCAGCATTCGCCAAGATCACACCGCCACCGGTGTAGATCATTGGTCGTTCCGCAGTAAGCAGCAATTGAAGCGCTTTACGGATCTGGCCGGAATGACCTTTGTCCACCGGGCGGTAGGAGCGCATCTCGACTTCTTTCGGATAATCGAATGCGGCTTTTTGTACGGTAATGTCTTTCGGAATATCGACCAGTACCGGACCGGGGCGGCCCGTAGTGGCGATATAAAACGCCTTCTTCATCGTGGCCGCCAAATCCTTGACGTCCTTGACGAGGAAGTTGTGCTTCACGCAGGGACGCGTAATACCGACGGTATCGCACTCCTGGAAAGCATCCTGACCGATGGCATGACTCGGCACCTGGCCGGAGATGATCACCATCGGAATCGAATCCATGTAAGCCGTGGCGAGACCGGTGACCGCATTGGTCACACCGGGACCGGAAGTCACGATCGCGACGCCGACTTTTTCAGAACAGCGGGAATAGGCATCAGCAGCATGAATAGCCGCCTGCTCATGACGCACCAGCACGTGCTGGAATTTGTCCTGATTGTAGATTGCATCGTAAATGTAGAGCACTGCGCCACCGGGATAACCGAACACATGTTCGACACCCTCTTCGGCGAGACAGCGCACGACGATTTCCGCGCCTGTGATTTCGTTACTCATACTATGTCCTTTCAAGGTCCATTGGAAATTGATCGGATGCTCTCCCCTTGCGGAATCAGGCAGCAGCACAGCTTTCAGGCATCCCTTCCTTGTGCGGGTTGCGTCGTGTCGTTGCGCCTCCGTAGAGACACTTCAACAAGGCGCTAGTCGCGACTCGTTCAGCCAGAATTCCTGTATTGCGGCATTGGTTCCTCACGCTTGTGGCGCGGGTTAGAACAAACAGCTTGCAAATGCAGCGCGTCTTGTCGTTGGGCGGCGTGGTGCGTCGCGGCGAAAGACCGTATACACCTTCAGGATCGCGAAGGGTGTAATACGTTACTGCTTTGCATGATTTTGGTCAAGCCGAATCTCGCGAAAAGCCTTAGAAATCAAGGATTTTCTTCTATTTTCCAGCACAGACAGCCGCTTTTTTGCTAGGATGCGCACCATTTGCGAATCGCCGCATCCATTTTCTCTTTGCCGCGCAGCCACCCTTTATCGCTGCGCCTCTGCATTACACAATGAACAAGCCTGACTCGCTTCCCACTCCCTCCCTGAAACGCCGCGTCGCCATCATGATCTATGAAGGCACCCTACTGTTCGGCATCGTTTTTACCGCCGGACTGGCCTTTTCCGTCGTCATGCAGCAAACCCATGCCTTGTACCTGCGCCATGCGATGCAATACTGGCTGTTCTTCGTGCTCGGCGCCTATTTCGTCTGGTTCTGGTCGCATGGCGGTCAGACGCTGCCGATGAAGACCTGGCACGTGAAACTTGTCACTGCGGATGGCCGCCCTGTATCGATGGGACGCGCCGCATTCCGCTATCTGCTTTGCTGGCTGTGGTTCGTGCCGGGACTGGCGCTGGCAGCCACGCTGCGTACGGAAGGATGGATGATGGTCATTATCGCCACCATCAGCACCATCATCTGGGGCCTGACCATCTATTTCGATCCGCAACGACAGTTTCTGCATGACCGCATGGCCGGCACGCGACTGGTGCAGACACGTGTCCGCGAACCCAAAGTCAAGGCCAGGAAGGCCGTCGGCTGAACCAGGCGCATGACGAGATGCATTACCATAAACCGCATGCTTGTCCACCTCACCCGACTTCTGCTCCTGCTGCAAGGCCTGATTATTCTCGGCATCGCGCTCGCCGCGCATTACGTCCGGGAAATGAATTGGACCATGTCGTTGCTGCTGGGGACGCTTGCCGTATTGCTGGTACGCATGGGTATTACCGCCAACAATTTTTTCATCAATCGCTATTACCGCGGCCCGCCCGATGAAGATACCCGCCTATCCTGGCTTCAGTGGCTGCGCGTTTACCTGAACGAATTCATGGCCACGATGCATTGCTCATCCTGGGCCATGCCCTTTCTGGCCTTTGCCGGACGCCCAATTCCGCACCCCGTCGGGCTTCCGGTACTGCTGATACATGGCTACGCCTGCAACAGCGGTTACTGGCACCGCATGAGCAAAGCCCTTGCAGCGGCCCATATCACTCACTACGCAATTGACCTGGAACCACTATTTGCCGGCATCGATGATTACGCCCCCCTGATACGCGAGGCTGTCAACAGGCTGTGCATGGAATCGGGCAAAGACCGGGTCATTATCGTGGCGCATAGCATGGGCGGCCTCGTCGCCCGCGCCTACCTGCGCAAGGAAGGTGATACACGCATAGCGAAAGTGATTACGCTGGGTTCGCCCCACAAAGGATCAGGCCTGGCCAATTTCGGACTGGGAGCCAATTCCCAGCAAATGCGCTGGACAGGCAGCGCCAGAGAGGGCCAGGCCAGTGCATGGTTATGCCAACTGCAGGCCAGCGAAAACGAACAAGGCATGGCGCGCTTCGTTTCCATCTACTCATTGCATGACAACATCATCGCCCCACAAAGCTCCTCCATCCTGCCAGGCGCGAAGAATATCGCCTTCAGGGGAATTGGGCATGTGGCTCTTGCCTACACCCCGGAGATACACGAATGCGTGATCAGGGAGATCCTTGCCACTCCCGCTGAAACAGCACCCCCTCAAAGCCATATGGCAAGCCGTTTAAGCTAAATGCCGCCGCGCCCCCTATCTCCTACAATACACCCGACCTCACTGAATTACGCTTATCCCATGTCTCAAACCCTACATACACTATGCGTTTACTGTGGCTCATCCGCAGGCGTTTCTCCTGCCTATGCCAACGCAGCACGCGAGCTCGCACGCATGCTGGCAGCCTCCAATATCAACCTTGTCTATGGCGGCGGCAATATCGGCCTGATGGGCATCATTGCCAACGAAATGCTGCAACTGGGAATGAAAGTGACGGGCGTGATCCCGCAGGCGCTGATGAGGAAGGAAATCGGGCACCTCGAACTCACGCAATTGCATGTCGTCAAAGACATGCATGAGCGCAAGGCCATGATGGCCGATTTATCAGATGGTTTTATCGCCATGCCCGGCGGCATGGGCACACTGGAAGAGCTGTTTGAAGTACTGACCTGGTCGCAACTGGGCCTGCATAACAAACCTATCGGGTTGCTTAACGTTGAAGGCTTCTATCAGGCCCTGCTGGATTTCATGCAACACCTGGTCTCCCAGCGTTTCGTCAAACCCGAACATGCGGATTTACTGATCCACGCTGAAACGCCAGCCACGCTGCTCGAACGCATGCAAGCATTCGAGCCAAATACCGCGTCCAAGTGGCTGGACCAGGCTACGGCACAGCAGATACTGCCGTAACCCGCACAGGCTACGCTGACAAAGCCTGCCGGAAATCCTGCAGCAGATCGTCGGTATCTTCGATGCCGACCGACACCCGTATCAGCGATTCCGCAATGCCCATGCTGGCACGGCGTTCCGGTCCCATCTCGTAGAAAATAGTATGGGCAACGGGAATAATCAGTGTACGTGTGTCGCCGAGGTTACTGGCTGGAATAGCCAACTGCAGGCGGTTCAGGAAATCGAAGCAGTCAATCCCCTCCTTCAGCTCGAAGCTGAACAGACTGCCATACGCCCTGAACAGTTCCGAGGCCAGCCCATGCTGCGGATGATTGGCAAGCCCCGGATAGTAGACGGCGGCCACACGCTCATCCGCCGCCAGCATCTGCGCCAGCGCAGCAGCATTGGCGCATTCGCGATCCATGCGCAGTGCCATGGTCTCCGCCCCGACAGCGAGATGGTGAGCTGCTTCAGGCCCCAGCGTCGCACCGAAATCACGCAGCGCTTTCGCTCGAATCTGCGCGATGCCCCACTGCTCTACTGAAAATCGCTTGTAACTTTCTGCGATATTCGGAAACACGCTCCAGTCGTACAAGCCGGTGTCGGTCAGACTGCCGCCGAGTGCATTGCCATGCCCGCCCACGAACTTGGTCAGCGCATTGACCACCAGCGAAGCGCCTACGTCCTTGGGACGGAACAGGTAGGGCGAGGTCAGCGTATTGTCCACCACATACAGCAGCCCCCGTTCGCGGCAAAGCTGGCCTATGCGGGCCAGGTCGGCGATCTGGGTGCGGGGATTGGCGATGGTCTCGACAAACACCATGCGTGTATTCGGCGTCAGCGCAGCTTCCACATTGGCAACGTCGGTCGCATCCACCATGGATACCTGGATGCCCTGGCCGTTGACGGTTTGCCAGAGGCTGTTCGTATTGCCGAACAAAAAGGCCGACGATACAACATGATCGCCCTCCTTCAGCAGCGCCTGCGCAATAGCGCCAATGGCCGCCATGCCGGTCGCAAAGCAAATGGTGGACACCCCCTGCTCCATGCGGGTCACTTTTTCTTCCAGGGCCGAGACCGTCGGATTGCCCTGGCGTCCGTAACGGAAACCAGGCTTGCGCCCCTGAAATACGGCTGCCAGCTCGCGCGCATCGGAATAGCCGAACGTCACCGAGGTATGAATGGGCTTGTGCACCGATCCATGCTCAATCGCTTTCTGGCGATCGCTATGCAGAATGCTTGTGGTAAAGCCGTATTGCGCTTTTTTATTCATACTGAACCTGTATCGTGATGGTGACGCCGGATACCTTCCGGCACTCCTGTATATCCGTCTGGACTTAATTAAACAAAAAACCCGTTTAGCGCCGGCTAAACGGGTTAGATCGTGACTTCCCTTTTAGCTGCACTTATTGGGGTGACTCCCCGCGCCCGCAAGCAGTGTCAAATCGGCGCCCTGCAATCGTAACGCAAATTCCCGCGACCCCCAAATGGCGAAATGCCATGCTGCCGCAGCCCTGGTATTTTCGGGCTGCATGCCTGCTCAATCCATCGTGGCAAGGTTCAGGTTCAGTTGCGAACGAACGATGTCTTCCGTATCCACCTTGGGACGGTTACGCGCCCGCTCAAGACGATCCAGGTAGTCACGCGAAATATCGCCGGTCACGTAACGACCATCGAAGGGCGACAGCTCGAAATCCTTGAGCGACGGGTTCACATCCGAAATGGAGCTGATCAGCGCATCCAGGTCCTGGTACACCAGGCGGTCGGCGGTAATCTCGCGACGAATCTCTTCATCGTCGCGCCCATGGGCGATCAGCTCATCGCGGGTCGGCATGTCGATGCCGTACACGTTGGGATAACGTACCGGCGGCGCTGCCGATGCGAAGATCACACGCTTGGCGCCCGATTCGCGTGCCATCTGCACAATTTCACGACTGGTGGTGCCGCGCACGATGGAGTCGTCTACCACCAATACGCACTTGCCCATGAACTAGGCACCCAAC
>JAEZLB010000378.1 GCA_023435945.1 Pseudomonadota bacterium
GTCGTGGCCTTTGTTGTTACCGCCATCATCATGATCTGGGTGATTCCTTCGTTCAAGGAAGTGTTCAGCAACTTCGGTGCGGACTTGCCTGCGCTGACGGTGATGGTCATCGAAATGTCAGATTTCTTCGTAGCCAACTGGTATTACATTTTTGGCGGTATATCGGGTGTACTTTATTTCTTGTTTCAATCTTATCGACGTTCTCCTGCCATGCAACGCCGCATGGATCAACTTGTTTTGAAACTGCCGATCGTAGGAGAGGTGCTGCGTAAAGCCACGATTGCACGCTGGACCCGTACGCTGTCCACAATGTTCGCGGCGGGCGTGCCCTTGGTGGAATCGCTGGATTCCGTCGGCGGTGCTTCCGGTAATGCTGTTTATCAGGAAGCAACCCGGCGCATCCAATCTGAAGTTAATATGGGTACCTCCCTTACAGTGGCGCTGCAAAACGCAGGCGTTTTTCCGAATATGGCGGTGCAGATGGTGGCGATTGGCGAGGAGTCCGGCCAGCTGGATTCCATGCTGACCAAGGTCGCAGATTTTTATGAGCGTGAAGTCGATGAGGCGGTCGCTTCTTTGTCCAGCCTGATGGAGCCTCTGATTATGGTGGTACTTGGCACTCTGATCGGTGGTCTGGTGATTGCCATGTACCTGCCCATATTTAAGCTAGGTGCGGTGGTTTGATGCTTGATATTTTACTGTTCGCAGCGCCGGGCAGCCTGGTGCCCACGCTGACGGCAGCGCTGTTCGGTTTGCTGATCGGTAGTTTTCTTAATGTAGTTATTCATCGTCTTCCACGGATGATGCAGCGGGATTTCGATAACTACGTGGCCCAGGAGAATGGCCAGCCGCTCCCGCATGAAGATCGCTATAACCTGATTGTGCCGCGCTCGGCTTGTCCGAGTTGCGGGCACCAGATCACGGCACTGGAGAATATTCCCGTATTGAGTTACGCGGTCTTAGGCGGGAAATGCCGGTCATGCAAGACGCCCATATCTGGACGTTACCCTGCGGTGGAGGCAACTACCGCGCTACTATCCGCATGGTTGATCTGGCATTTTGGCAGCGGATGGATGGGGTTGGCATCCTTGTTATTCGTCTATCTGCTGATCGCCATGACCTTCATTGATGCGGATACCCAATTGTTGCCCGATGACCTCACCCTGCCCCTGCTATGGGCCGGTCTGTTGATCAATCTGAATGGTCTATTCGTCCCGCTCCAGGAAGCTGTGATAGGCGCTGTCGCCGGGTATGGAGCCTTGTGGGCAGTGTACTGGGTGTTCAAACTCACCACCGGAAAGGAAGGAATGGGGTACGGCGATTTCAAACTGCTGGCTGCAATTGGCGCCTGGCTGGGCTGGAAAATGCTGCCACTGGTTATCCTGCTATCTTCACTGGTCGGTGCTGTCGTCGGTATAGCCCTGATCACACTGTGGCGGCGCGGTCGCGATAATCCTATTCCTTTCGGTCCTTACCTGGCAGTGGCCGGGATCATCGCCATGCTGTATGGGGATGCCATAGTAAGAAGTTATTTAGGCTAGGGAAGGTGAGATGAGCGAGATGCAGGGCCCATGTTCGCCCTTTTCCGTGGGGCTGACAGGCGGTATTGGCAGCGGCAAGACTTTTGTGGCGACGCTGTTTGCCGAACGAGGCGCAACGATCGTCGATACGGATGAGATTGCGCACCGCATCACGGCGCCCGGTGGCGCGGCAATGGCAGCGATACGTGAACAGTTCGGGGACGATTATGTGACGGAACAGGGAGCGCTGGACAGAGCACGGATGCGTGCTCTTGTGTTTGCCGACGCTCAGGCGAAGCGGCGCCTGGAGAACATTCTGCATCCACTGATTCGACAGCAAGCGGAGCTGGATGCCGCCAATGCTGATGGTGACTACGTTATTTTTGTCGTGCCTTTGCTGATCGAGTCTTCCAACTGGCGGCAGCGGGTGTCACGCGTATTGGTTGTCGATTGCCCGGAGTCGGTCCAAGTCGAACGGGTCATGAAACGCAGCAGCCTCAGCAAGGACCAGGTGCACGCAATCATGGCAACTCAGGTATCGCGCCAAGCCCGTCTGGACGTTGCCGATGATGTGATTGTCAATGACGGCAGCAAGGAGAATCTGTTGCCGCAGGTTGAACGCTTGCATGCGCTCTATCGAGTCCTGGCGCAAGCCCAGGAGCGGAAATAAAGCATTTATAAAGCGTTTGCTATTTGTAATTTTCTGACGCTTCGTTCAGAATCACATATCTGTTGCCAGCTATCTTTCTAAAAGGGATGCTACCTTGATCGTATATGAATACCCCTTCAACGAACGCGTGCGTACTTTGCTGCGGTTGGAGGACTTGTACGAGAAATTCACCTTTTTCCTTCAGCAGGAACATCCGCTGCAGCATCATATTGCACTCTCAACAATTTTTGAAATGCTGGAGGTGGCTGGGCGGGCAGATCTGAAATCCGATCTGTTGCAGGAACTGGAGCGCCAGAAACAGACTCTCATCGGTTTTAAATCTCACCCCAATGTACAAGTCGAACGTCTCAACCAGATACTGAATGAAGTGGAACGGGTGAGTGCGGCGCTGGTTGGCGTGCAGGGAAAGACTGGTCAGCATATACGCGATAACGAATGGCTGATGAGCATACGGGGACGTACCATTATTCCCGGCGGCGCCTGCGAATTTGATCTGCCTTCTTATTACGCGTGGCAGCATCGTTCCGCAGAGCACCGGCATGCGGACATTGTCAGCTGGTTCGCACCTTTGCTGCCTTTATTCGAGGCGATTTCTTTGGTACTGAGATTGCTGCGGGAGTCGGGTCGCACCGTTAATCTAGTGGCCCATGCGGGCAGCTATCAACAGATGCTGCAAGGAAAAACTTATCAGATGCATCGCCTGCTCATTGATGAGTCGCTGGGCGTGATACCGGAAATCTCGGCCAACAAGTATATGCTCTGGGTACGTTTTACCTGTCAGGATGGCGACATGAAGCCTAGGCCTTACGAAGGCGACGTGCCTTTTGAACTGACACTGTGTAATTTCTGAACTGATGTAACCATGGCTACCATAGTTGATTGCCCTACCTGCGGCAACAAGGTTGAATGGACCGAAGCAAGCAAGTATCGTCCTTTCTGTTCACTGCGCTGCAAGCAGATCGATCTGGGTGCTTGGGCGGAAGAGAACTACGTGATTCCGGCCTCGAACCCCTCCGATGAGGGCAGTGACGAGGATAACGTACCGCCTACGCAGCAATAGGTACAGAAAACGGCCGGCAGCTTAGCGCGCGTAGCGCAGTTGATTGAGCCATTCGATCAGTGGAATCGTGGCGGGTAGCAGGGGCTCCACCGCCAGCCTGCCCTGCCATGCAAAAGCCTGACCTTCCAGGCTTTGCGGTTCTCCTTCCCATTCGTAGATCAGGTAAAAATACAGACGCACATGCGCGTGGGGATACACATGTTCCACACAGCACCAGGGCTTGCCGGATAGTACCGTGATGCCCAGTTCTTCCATGAATTCGCGTTTCAGTGCGGCGAAGATATCTTCTCCCGGTTCCACCTTGCCGCCCGGGAATTCCCAGTAGCCGGCATAGGGCTTGCCTTCGGGACGCTGCCCGAGAAATACGTGATTCCTGCCGCGAAGCCCACGGACGAAGGTAGTGAAGAAGATAACCTGCCGCCTACGCAGCAATAGATACAATAGATACAGAAAGAAGTGGGCAGTTTAGCGTGCGTAACGCAGCTGATCGAGCCATTCAATCAACGGAATTGTAGCCGGTAGCAGCGGCTCCACCGCCAGCGCCCCCTGCCATGCAAAAGCCTGACCTTCCAGGCTTTGCGGTTCTCCTTCCCATTCGTAGATCAGGTAAAAATACAGGCGTACATGCGCGTGGGGATACACATGTTCCACACAGCACCAGGGTTTGCCGGATAGCACCGTGATGCCCAGCTCTTCCATGAACTCGCGTTTCAGCGCAGCGAGTATGTCTTCTCCCGGCTCCACCTTCCCGCCTGGGAATTCCCAGTAGCCGGCATAGGGCTTGCCTTCGGGACGTTGCCCGAGTAATACGTCGCCATTGGGTTTTACCAGAATACCGACGGCAACATCGATGGGAGAAGGTGAAGAGGACATCAGGACGAAGGAAGACGGTGGGTGAAAACAGGGTTACTGACGCATCTTGCCTGCATGGTCCTTGGCGAACTGCCAGGCAACGCGGCCGGAGCGCGAACCGCGCTGCAGCGCCCAGCGCAAGGCATCGGCTTCCGCTTCCCTGATTTGCTGCGCATCGCATCCGAAATGGCGCAGCCAGTGCGCAACGATGTCCAGGTAGTCGTCTTGCTTGAACGGATAGAACGATACCCACAATCCAAAGCGTTCGGAAAGGGAAATTTTTTCTTCCACGGTTTCACCCGGGTGCAGGTCTCCGTCTTCCGAATGTGTGTAGCCCGTGTTGTCCGACATGCGTTCCGGCAGCAGGTGGCGCCGGTTGGAGGTGGCGTAAATCAATACATTGTCCGATTGCGCGGCAATGCTGCCATCCAAGGCTACCTTTAATGCCTTGTAGCCCCCTTCGCCTTCTTCGAAGGACAGGTCGTCGCAGAATATGACGAAGCGCTCGGGGCGGGTCGCAACCAGTTCCACGATGTCCGGTAGATCAACGAGATCTTCCTTGTCCACTTCGATCAGGCGCAACCCCTGGTCGGCAAACTGGTTCAGGCAAGCCTTGATCAGGGAGGATTTGCCTGTGCCGCGAGCACCGGTCAGTAGCACATTATTGGCTGGCTTGCCTTCCACGAACTGGCGCGTATTCTGTTCTATCTGCTCCTTTTGCCGGTCGATATTGTGCAAGTCCGACAGGGTAATGGAGGATGCCTGTCGTACCGGCTGCAGATAGCCATGCAAATCGCCACGGCGTTTGCGCCAGCGGAATGCACTCGACGCAGCCCAGTCGGTGGTGGCTGCAGCAGGGGGGAGTAGAGTTTCGAGTCGATCCAACAAGCGTTCGGCGCGACTGAGGAATTGTTCTAGTGAGGTCATAGTCGGATCCGTTCCCAAGAGCATCCCAAGGATGTTCTCCGGTTGTTGCATGAGTTACGAGCGGTAATCCGCATTGATGGAAACATAGTCATGCGAGAAATCGCAGGTCCAGACAGTCGCACTGGCATTGCCGCGAGCGAGTTTTACCCGCACCGTGATTTCACTTTGTTTCATCACGCGCTGCCCGTCTTCTTCTTTATAGTCGGGATTGCGCCCGCCATTCTTGGCCACCCACACGTCATCCAGATACAGGTTGAGCTTGCTGACATCCAGATCATCAACGCCAGCATAGCCGATGGCAGCCAGGATGCGGCCCAGGTTCGGATCTGATGCATAGAAGGCGGTTTTCACCAGAGGTGAATGACCGATGGCATAAGCAATCTTGCGGCACTCGTCGATATTCTTGCCTTCTTCTACCGTAATGGTCATGAACTTGGTGGCACCTTCGCCATCGCGCACGATCATCTGTGCCAGTTCCTGCGACAGATCGGTCACAGCCGCCAGCAATTCCTTGTACTCCGTGGACTCGGCAGAACTGACTTCCAGCGCACCCGCGCCAGTGGCAATCAGCATGAAGGAGTCGTTGGTGGATGTGTCGCCATCAATGGTAATGCAGTTGAAGGAACGGTCGGCGGCTGCTTTCACCATCTGCTCCAGCAAGGATTGCGGCACCTTGGCATCCATCGCCAGATAACCCAGCATGGTCGCCATGTTGGGCTTGATCATGCCGGCACCCTTGCTAATGCCGGTCATCGTCACTGAATTGCCGGAAATCATGACCGTGCGCGAAGCCGCTTTGGGCTGTGTGTCGGTCGTCATGATGGCTTCGGCAGCGTGATACCAGTTGTCTTCCTTCAGGTTGCCAATCGCCTTGGGCAAGCCGGCCACGATGCGATCCACCGGCAAGGGTTCCAGGATCACGCCTGTGGAAAACGGCAGTATCTGGCTGGCTTCGCAACCCAGTAGTTTGGCCAGCGCATCGCAGGTGGCCTGGGCATTGGCCAGGCCTGCTTCGCCGGTGCCGGCATTGGCATTGCCGGTGTTGACTACCAGTGCGCGTATGGGGCGATTGGTTTGCTTCCCTTGTTCCAAATGTGCCTTGCAGATTTGCACCGGCGCGGCGCAGAAGCGGTTGGTCGTGAATACGCCTGCCACTGTTGCAGTCGGGGCCAATTGCATGACCAGTAAATCCTTGCGGTTGGCTTTGCGTACGCCGGCTTCAGCGTATCCCAACGAAATGCCGGCCACCGGCGTCAGGTTTGCTGCAACGGGGAGAGGAAGATTAACGGCCATGATAGGTGTATTCGGTAGAAGAAAAAGTAAGGGGTTTTAACAGACGTTCTTGATGAAACAATGTTATGG
>JAEZLB010000392.1 GCA_023435945.1 Pseudomonadota bacterium
GACTACTTCATGCCAGACCCGATGGATCCGCGGCCATGGATGCCCAAGCCGTTATCGGTTGCCGTACTCGACAGCGATGAGCACCTCGCCGATGCACTGTGCACTGCATTACAGGAAACCGGCCTCGATGCCTATGCCTTCTACGACATGCCTTCCATGATGCAGGCCCATGAAAGAGATCAGTTCGACGCGTATGTGCTGGACTACCTTGCAGACTGGAAACCGGAGTCCACCGCCCTTGAAACGCTGATTGAATCCATACGCGTGAATGACCGCAGCGATGCGCCCATCTTAATTCTCGGCAACCATACTGAACCGGAACGGGTTGAGCGCCTGGCCCATATCCTCATGCATTACAAGGTGCGTTACCTAGTGCGCCCCCTGAAAACCACTTACCTGGTGAAGCGCCTGCGTGAAGCCATCGCCAAACGGGCAGGATTATAAGCATGCCGTCATTGTTATTTTCAGTTCCACACCGACTTCATGACTGACAACGATGCCCTTTACGCCTCCTTTTTAAACTGGCGGCGCATGCTGCGCTGGATAAAAGGCGCCGCCGTGATCGTCATGTTTACGGCGGCGGGCGCGGCGGGCGCACCCGGCCATGCGAGCGACTGGCGTACGGCCAGCCGCGAGCCGGTAGGCCTGGCACCCGATCCGGCCGTGGTGAAGGAAGCCATGGTGCAGGTTTATGGCGCGCGCACTGTCGGCGCCAAGGGCGTGTTCGGGGTACATACCTGGGTGGCGGCAAAAGCGACCGATGCCACGGAATGGACGGTCTATGAAGTCATAGGCTGGCGCCTGCGTTCCACCGGCAACGTGGTCGTCGTGCGTAACCGCGCGCCCGATGGCCGCTGGTTCGGTGAAATGCCGGAGCTCTATGCACAGAAACGCGGTGCCGGCGTCGACGAGCTGATAACACGTATCGAACAGGCGGCGCACGCCTATCCTCATGCTCACGAATACCGTGCCTGGCCGGGCCCCAACTCCAATACCTTCACAGCCTGGATAGGCCGTGCGGTACCGGAGCTGGAAATTGATTTGCCAGCCACGGCCATCGGCAAGGATTATCTGGGCAGCTCTTTATTTTCCACCGCACCCAGCGGCAGTGGCTTCCAGTTCTCGCTCGGAGGAGTGCTCGGCTTTGCCGCCAGCAGCGTCGATGGCATCGAGTTCAATGTGCTGGGCCTGAATGTCGGCATCAGTCCGAACGGACTGAAGCTGCCCATCATAGGCCGCATAGGCAGCTTCACGCCCACAGACGCCCTGGAAGAAGTACAGGAAGCAGTCAGCGCCCCGCTGGATACACACTGAAAGAGGGCGGGCCTGCTTACACACTCAGGCAAATTTCCTCTTATTAAACATGACATTACCCTCATATTTTGTATTCCATACGAGCTAAGTATTATCGGGGCTCCCTCATTCCAAAGAGAGCACCATGTCATCCATCAAAACTTTACTTGTCTCAGCAGGTCTTTCCATGGCCCTGGTTTTCAACGTACAAGCCCAACAAGCAGCTTCACAACCCCAATTGGCCGCAGCCGGCAGCCTGAACCAGGCCATGAAGGACATCATGGCCGCGTATGAAGCCCAGGGCGGCACCCGCTTCGCCGCCGAATTCGGTCCTTCCGGCAAACTGCGCAAGGACATCGAAGCGGGCAAGAAAGTCGATGTCTTCGCTTCCGCCTCGACCGAGCATACCGAGGCACTGGCGAAGCAGAAGCTGCTGGGGCCATCCAGGCTGTTGACACATAATGACCTGTGCGTGATCGCTCAACCCAGTCTTGGCCTCAAGGAAAACAACCTGCTTGAAGTCCTGAGCCGTCCCCAGGTGCGCGTAGCGACTTCGACGCCAGTGAGCGACCCCATGGGCGATTACACCTGGCAGTTCTTCAAGAACGCCGACAAGCAACAACCTGGCCTGTATGCCACCTTCGACGCCAAGGCCCTGAAGCTGTCGGGCGCTGCCGCACCCGCTCCGGGCGCAAAACCTCCGTATATCACCGCGTTTGAAGACAACAAGGCCGATGCCTACATCATGTACTGCACCAATGCCGTCAGCACGAAGAAAGCCGTGCCGCAACTGGACATCGTGCGCATTCCCGACGAGCTGAACGTGCGCAGCGCATACGGCATTGCGGCGCGTACCGACTCCGCCGAAGGCCAGCGCTTCGTCGAGTTCGTCATGCAAGATGCCGGGCAAGCCATCCTGAAGCAATACGGCTTCCAGTAAACACGCCCCGAAGGCTGGCTTGCAAAGCAGGCTCCCCCCGTAGCCAGCCTCATTTTCCCGCTTGCCGCCCCCTGCGGCAAGCCAAGGCAACTGCCTCTCCCTTCGCGAGCGCCGTGCTCCGCCGCTCCTGGTGTGGTGCCCGCACATCGGCCGCCGCTCTTTCGGTCACAAATTCACGTCAATCAAATACTCGAAGTTACAATTACCGGTTATGCCCTAACCCGTATGTTGTCTTAGCCTGGTCCAGCCGGACTGTTGCATCACATGAAACCCATCCCGTCGATTCGTTCCCGATTGAACTTCCTGGTTGCAGCCTGCCTGTTGCCGGCATCGCTGATCTCGGTGGGCCTGCTTTTCTACGGCTACCAGCAAAGCCAGCATCAATTGCTGGACCATGCAATGACCACAGCCAGGACGGTTTCATCGCTGACCGACCAGCATTTTTCCAATGTGGCTGGCACTCTGCAGGCTCTGGCGACCTCTCCTTCGCTGACTTCGGGTGATCTGGCGGCCTTTTACCAGCAAGCGCTGGAAGTGCTTCCCACCCAGAATGTCGCCAACGTAGTACTGACAGACCCGCAGGGAATGCAGTTATTTAATACCCTGCGGCCGTTTGGCGAAGCCTTGCCGGAAAACCAATCGAGTATCCGCGCCCATCACTTCGGCGAATCGAATGCCTCGCTTATTTCGGATCTGTTCTATGGGCCGGTGGCACGTCGCCATGTCATCGCCATTGCCGTTCCGGTGCGCCGCCAGAATGAAATCCTTTACTCCCTGAGCACCGGCATGTCGCCACAGCCTTTTGCCAAGCTGCTGGCACAGGCCCAGTTGCCACCGGGCTGGGTGACGGCGGTGCTGGACAGCCAAGGAACTATCGTCGCGCGCTCGCAGGCGATGGAGCAATTTATCGGCAAAAGCGCATCGCCGGACCTGATGAATACGATGAGTGCGGCCAGGCAGGGCGTGATGGAAGGGGTGGCACTGGATGCCAATACGCCGCTGGCGGCCTACAAGCGTTCGTCCACGACCGGTTGGACCGTCATTATCGGCATTCCTTCGCAAATCCTGGAGCAAGAATTGCGGGAAACCCTGGTGGGCCTGGGGCTGGCCATCATACTGCTATTCGCATTCAGCCTGCTGGTCGCGAAGAAACTGGGCCGGCGCATCACCGATGCCATTCACGGCCTTACCGGCCCCGCCATTGCGCTGGGTGAAGGAAGAACCGTAGCCGTACCTCCCCTGGAGCTGGCCGAAGCCAATGAAGTGGGAAAGGCACTGGTTCGCGCATCCGGCATGCTGGAGAAAGCTCGCTATCAGGCAACGCACGACACCCTGACCGGCCTGGGCAACCGCTCGCTGTTTTATGAAATCGTCAGCCAGCAAATCACGCTGGCGGCACGGAACAAGAGCGCAGTCTCCGTACTCTTTATCGATCTGGACGGCTTCAAACCGATTAACGACAACTATGGTCATGCCACCGGTGACCTGCTCCTGTGCTACGTTGCATCACAACTGCGACTCTCTCTGCGCAAGTCCGATTTCGCCGCGCGCATGGGCGGTGATGAGTTCGCGGTAATACTGGTTGACACCTCCAGCGAAGATGCCGCCCACGTGGCGAATAAAATCCTTGCCAGCCTTGCTGCCCCTTGTAGGGTGAGAGATACAGCACTGCAGGTGGGCGCCAGCATAGGCATCGCCAGTTATCCTGAAGCAGGTCAGGATGTGCGTGAATTGCTGCATGCAGCCGACACAGCGATGTATGAGGCCAAATCCTGCGGCAAGAACCAGGTGGTGATCAGTTGTCCCGGCAAGGCGGCATGAACCGCCTATCCGTCTCTTTTCCGGTTCATCCTTTCCTGCTTTTACTATTTCAGCTCCACCCCAGCCGAATCAACGTGACGGATACCCCGCTGATAATAGGCACGCCAATAATATTCAGGAACAGGCCGGCTCGCATCATGGATTTAATTTTCATGTGCCCGGTTGCAAATACGATGGCGTTGGGGGGCGTCGCGACCGGCATCATGAAGGCGCAACTCGCGGCAATGGCCGCCGGTACGGTAATCAGGATGGGATCCATGCCCAGCGATACCGCCAGCGCACCCAGCAAGGGCAGGAATGCAGCGGCGGTAGCCGTGTTGGACGTGACCTCAGTCAGAAAAATAATAACCAGCACAACCAGGCCGATCAGCAGCATGGGAGGCAGGTCGCCGAATATGCCCAACTGGGCTGCTATCCACTCCGCCAGTCCCGATGCCTCAATCACCTTGGCCATTGCCAGGCCGCCGCCGAACAACAGCAGTACTCCCCACGGCAGCCCCTTGGCATCATCCCAGTCGAGCAAGGCCGTATGACGCTGGCTACTGCTAGGAAGCAGGAACAACAGTAGGCCAGCGATCAGCGCAATGCTGGTATCCGACAGCCAGGCAAGGCCGATATCATTCAGCAAGGGGCGCACTATCCATGAAACAGCTGCCAGGAGAAAAACCAAGGCTACACGATTTTCCGCGGCGCTCATTTCGCCCAGCTTGGCGAGTTCGGCGCGCAGTATCTGATCGCCATTTGCCCCGCTCTGAAGATGGAAGCCGGTACGCGTGAGCCACCACCATGCACATACCATCATTAACACGCTGACAGGCACACCCACGATAAGCCATTGCGCAAAACCTATCTGGATATGGTGATTCATCGCCAGATAACCCACTAGCAATGCGTTCGGTGGCGTACCTATCAGCGTGGCGATACCGCCTATGCTGGCTGCATAGGCTATCGCAAGCAACAAGGCGGTAGCATAGCGCTCCACTTCGGCGGGATCGTTATCCTTGCCGAGCAGGCCTATCACTGAAATGCCAATGGGCAGCATCATGATGGCGGTTGCCGTATTGGAGACCCACATACTGATAAATCCGGTGGCAATCATGAATCCGGCAATCTGGCGCCGGGGCTGCTGCCCCATGATCAGCAATACCTTCAAGGCAATGCGCCTGTGCAAATTCCATCTTTGCATGGCGATCCCCAGCAGGAAACCGCCCAGAAAAAGAAACACAATGGGATTCGCATACTCGGCAATGGCCGGTCCCAGCTTGCCTATACCCAGCGCGGGCACCAGGATAATGGGTAACAGGGAAGTAGCCGGTATCGGTATTGCCTCCGTTGCCCACCAGGTTGCCATCAGCAGTACCATGCCGACGCAGCCCCAGGCCTCCGGCGTCATGCCCGCAGGTGCCGGGAACACCAGGACCAGCAGCAGCCAGAGCGGGCCCAGCCATAAACCAATACGAGCCGCAACCGACGGCTGACTGGCGACAGAATCATTGATAGTAGTCTTGTTATCCATGCAGCATGCTCAAACTAGGAAAATCAGAAAAAGCGTGAGAGTGGCGCAAGTCCGCTTTTGTTTAATCTGAGACATAGACATACCCATCCAACAAAGAAGGCTTGCTAAAAATCAATGACAGGTACAGTCTATGAATCCCCTTGCAGCTTTCCTTCTCCTTCCGCGCCACAATTGTTTCCCGCATCCGATTCCTTTTCTGACTGACAGGCAGGCCGCACCTTGATTACCCCAAACACCGGCAATAGCGATACCGCTTTACTGCAAGAAAAATTGCGGCAGGCTGAAGCCACTTTGCTCAAATATGAAGAACGTCTGCATCTCGCCACCGAGGCGGGCAAGCTGGGCACCTGGGAATGGGATCTGCGTTCCGACCGGATCAGCTGGTCTAGGGAGATATACAGGCTGCACGGCATGGAACCCGGCCAGTTCGATGGCACCCGGAAAGCTTTTCTTCGCCTGGTGCATGAAGCAGATCGGGAAATGGTATGGGAAGTCATCCGCACTGCCCTGGCATCACAAGACAGTTTCTCAACCGAACTGCGCGCCATCACGCCGCAAGGCGATATCAGGCGGTTACTGTGCGATGGGCGCATTTCGCGCGATAAAGAAGGTGAGGCAGTCGCCATCATCGGTACGACACAGGATATCACCGCGCAAAAACGTGCTGAAGAACGCCTGCAGTTACTGGACAATCTGAGCCAGGCAGCACGCGATGCAGTCAATGCCAAGGCCATCATGACCATCGCCACCCGCATGCTGGGTGAATATCTGAATGTGGCACGCTGCGTCTATGCGGACGTGGAAACGGATAACGATTGTTTCACGATACGGGACGACTGGCACAGCCCCGGTACTGCCAGCAGTGTCGGCGTCTATTCGCTCAGCCGCTTTGGCGCACGCACGTCCAACGAATTACGCCAGGGACGAACACTGGTTATCCATGATGTCCGGCAGGAGCTGACTCCTTATGAGGATACCGTCGCATACGATGCGCTGAATATAAAAGCCATCATCTCCTGCCCGCGGGTCAAGGGGGGGCGCCTGATAGCCATGTTGTCCGTACATCATCATCAGCCGCGCCAATGGCTGAAGGACGAAATCAGCCTGGTACAGGAATTTGTCGAGCGATCCTGGGCCCATATCGAGCGCGTACGTGCCAACGAACTGATGCATGAGCGTGAAATCCATCTTCGCTCTCTGTTCGAACAAACTGCTGCCGGCATCTGCGAAACGGATCTCACCGGCACCATACTTCGCGCTAATAACCGCTACTGCGAGATTGTGCAAAGACGATCCGACCAAGTCATCGGGCGCACCATGCAATCACTCACCCATCCTGACGACCTGCCACGCAACCTAGAATTGTTCAAAAAGGCCATCAACCAAGGAGAGCCGTTCGAAATCGAAAAGCGTTATATACGCCCGGATGGCAGTGCGGTGTGGGTCAGCAATACCGTCACCTTTATCCGCACAGACGAGAATAAATCGCCTGGCACCATGCTGGCGGTCGTGCTGGACATCACTGCCCGCAAACAGGCTGAAGAAGAATTGCGCAGGGCGGATCGCCGAAAAGATGAATTCCTGGCCATGCTTGCCCATGAGCTCAGGAATCCGCTGGCACCCATCAGTGCGGCTGCCGATATACTCGCCATGACCGATCCGGATGCGACATGCGTGAAGATAACCAGTGATGTCATCCGCCGCCAGGTCAACCACATGAGCAGCCTCGTAGACGACTTGCTCGACGTATCACGCGTAACGCGAGGGTTGGTTACCATGCAGATGGCCGTGCTCGACGCAAAAGCCATCGTCTCCGATGCGATCGAGCAGATCCGCCCCCTGATCGAAGAAAAACGTCATCATCTGGGAATCGAACTGACACCGGAGACCGCGCATGTCATAGGCGATCAGAAGCGCCTGGTCCAAGTGCTCACCAACCTGCTGAATAACGCGGTCAAATACACGCCACCAGGTGGCGGCATCCAGTTGCTTACCGAAGTGAATGACAAGCAGGTGATGCTACACGTGAAAGACAATGGGATCGGCATCGAGAAGGAATTGCAGCCCTATGTGTTTGAACTGTTTGCCCAGGCCAAGCGTGCACCAGACCGTTCCCAGGGTGGATTAGGCATAGGACTGGCACTGGTTAAAAGCCTGGTGGAACTTCATCACGGCAGCATTACATGCATAAGCGATGGCGCAGGAAGAGGCAGCCTTTTTTCAGTATGCCTGCCGCGCCATATCGGCAAGGGCGGTACACCAACGCTGCATGCGGTACATCATCCTCCGATTCAGCCATCCCAGAAACAGCTGACCGTACTGGTGGTCGATGACAACCGTGATGCGGCGCGCATGCTTGCCATGTTCGTGGAAGTCCTTGGGCACCGGGTCTTCATCGAGTATCTTGCAAACCGTGCACTGGAAACCGCTGCCAATGTCGCTCCGGATGTGTGCCTGCTGGATATTGGTTTGCCCGGCATGGATGGCAAGGAGCTCGCTCGCCATTTACGGAGTTTGCCTGCCACCGCTTCGGCCACGCTGGTTGCCGTGACCGGCTATGGCAGCGATGAAGATAAGCGGGAAGTTTATGAGGCCGGCTTTGATCTGCACTTCGCCAAGCCCATCGATACGGCAGCCCTGACCTCATTACTACGCGAGACCGAGAGTCGCCTTGGCAAGATGCGTGTAACCTGACAAAAAAGCCGGATAAAGCAGGTTGCACCTTGCGGTGCAGATGCAGGCGCAGGGAAAGAGGCGCCGCTCTTTCCCTGCGGCTTATTGTGCAATGACTGCTATGCGAACAGTATCTTAATGGTGCACGGCATTGCCGTTGGTGAGCGCCTGTGCATTCGCTGACGATGCAGCCTTGGTTCTGCCTCTGCCTGCATCCGAAGCTTTGGCCGATGCCAGTTTGTATTTGCGATCGCGGCCGCTGCCTGTGTCCTGTACTTTCTTGGCTTTCAGCAGGGCTTGCAGCGTAGGCGCCAGACGGCTTTTCAATTGCTTGG
>JAEZLB010000395.1 GCA_023435945.1 Pseudomonadota bacterium
CCGCTGCAACTGCTGGCCCGCTCCTTGTCCTTTACCGAACCGGTCAGCGGCGAACTCCGGCAATTCTCCAGTACGAGACAACTCCTGCAGCCGTGAATCCTTCCTAATCGAAGGTGGACCCACCAACCGTAGCCGCACGGCGTGCAGCTATGCCAGCGACGTTGACACGATCGACGCGCTGAAGGCTGGCTTGCTCGTCGGCACTCGCACCCATTGGGAGGGGGGCCAGCGGCGGTGCAGGAAAATGACTTCTCCGGGCGGGTGGTTCTGAAGAGGATGCGCTGTCTCCTGCATTCAAGGCCATGGCTGGCGCTGGAACAGGGGTTTCCCTGCGCGCTTCAATCACCGTTCCTTTTTTCTGATTGCCACGTGTGAACCTGGCCTTGGCATTCACCTTGCCGCTCTTGAGCGCCTCCTGGAAAAAATCACCGACCAGCAGGATCGCATTCTGCCCACCCTGGCCCCAGTAATCGCTGCGCATGGTGACGCGCTGATCATTGAACCCCACCCATGCCCCGGCGACCAGATGCGGATGCATCAGGATGAACCAGCCGTCGGTATTGTTCTGCGTGGTGCCGCTCTTTCCCGCCACATCGGCCTGTATGTTAAAGCGCGATACCAGCGCGGTGCCCGTACCGTGCTGAACCACGCCGCGCATCATGTCGATCAGTTGCTGGGCCGTTTTTTCGGACAGTACCTGGTTAGGCGGGTCACCGAATTGCTGGACCACCTCGCCATAACGATCAGTGATGCGTCGCACGAACACCGGATCTCGATGCTGGCCTTGCTGCGCAATCGTTGTGTAAGCCGATACCATTTCCAGCAGGGTTACCGGGCTGGTGCCCAGCGCCAGCGAAGGAACCGGCTTCAGAAAACTTTGCTTGATGCCGCTTTTTTGTGCAAGCTGTGCCACGCGTTCATATCCCACGTCCAGCATCACCTGGGCAGTAATCGTATTCTTGGACTGGACCAGACCTTCGCGTAGCGTCATTCTCCTGCCGGTGATGCCTGTCATGTCGGTAGGGCGCCAGACATCGCCATCGGGCGCAATGATTTCTATCATTTCATCGCGGTAGGTATGACTGGGTGCCATGCCTTGCTCCAGCGCTGCAGCATACACAAAAGGCTTGAAGGTGGAACCGGGCTGGCGGGCGGCGCGAGCCACATGGTCATACTGGTCGCGATTGAAGTCGCGGCTACCGACCCAGGCCTTCACTTCGCCTGAAACGGGATCGATGGCGACAAAACCCGCTTCCAGGCGCGTTTTGTCGCTGCGCAGCGCCTGCATGAAATCGGCGTCGCCGCGCAGGGTTTGCATTACTTCTGCCTCGCTCTGGCCTTCCGCTACCGCCTGGCGAAACCGTGGCGATTCACGGATAAAGGCTTCTTCCAGTGCGGGACTGGATTTCCAGAAGTGACTGAACGGTTCGACCTTCTTGCGCAGGCTGGCATACATGGCCGGTGATTCATAACGCAAATGCGTGGTGCGCTGGCCCCATTCAACATCGGCGATGTTCTGCAATGCCTGGGCCTGGCGTGACACGACTTCATTGGCCATCTGCTGCAGGCTGTCATCGAGCGTGGTGTGGATGATGAGTCCATCGGTATAAAGATTGTGGCCGTTCTCGCGTGCCCAGGCCAATGCCCACTGGCGCAGATGCACCACGAAATGCGGCGCAATCGCAGGCAACTGTTCCCTGGGGCGGTTGAATTGCAGGCGCAGGGGTTCGCTGCGAAACACCAGGAAATCCAGCTCATCCATCTCGCCGTGCTTGACCATCTGCGCCAGCACCACATTGCGGCGCTGCTGGGCGCGTTCCGCGTTCAGGATGGGATTGTAATAACGCGTGCCCTTCAACATGCCCACCAGCATTGCACTTTCCGGAATATCCAGGTCGGCAGGGGACTTGCCGTAGTAAGTGCGTGCCGCCATCTCTATGCCCACCACGTTGTACAGGAAGGGTACCGTGTTCAGATAGGTTTCGAGGATTTCCTCCTTGCTGAGGCGGCGTTCCAGCTTGTATGCCGTCACCATTTCGCGCAGCTTTCGTTCAGCGGTCCTGGCACGGCCTATGTCTTCCGGGAACAGGTTGCGGACCAGTTGCTGCGTAATCGTGGATCCCCCTTGAGGAGAGCCGGCCATGGTGTGAATTATCGAACTGATGGTACGACGATAATCGATGCCGGGATGGTCAAAGAAACGATGGTCTTCCGTCGCAATCAAGGCCTTGATCACCCAGGGCGATACATCTTCCAACGCCCGCTTCTCCTGGTAATTCTGGCGAAATGTCGTCAGATGCTTTCCCTGTGCAGACAGTACAATACTGGGCTGTATATCGCGCAAGCGTACAAAATCGTCATAACCGGGCGTTTGCTGATAAAGCTGGTACAAGTAATAAGAAGCTGCCGCTAGCACTGCTGTCGTCATGAGAACCAGCCCTATGCCCAGGCGAATCAGGTAAGTCACCGTCTTGGAGTGGATCCAATGCACCGGGCGAGTGGGTGCAGGGAGGGCTTGCTTCTTGTCCACAATCAACATTCCTTCGTAAAGCGATGACTTTTGGACAAAAATGCAATCTTTTGGTTTGATTTAATCGCTACACTTTTTGCGGAAATGTAAATGGCCAGGCGAGGGCAATTGTTACGAGTTGTAAGCCAAGCGCTAGTTTGTATATGCCAGCAATCGGTGCCAGGACAGCCAGGATTCCCGCCGATAGCCGCTCGACCTTGGTCTTAAGCCGTTTATCGCTTTCATACAAAAAATATTTTCCGGATGTCCGCTTCTTCAGAAACTCCTGCTGCAGAAACTGCCGCTCCTATCCCGCGGCTTGCCATACCGTTACTTTCGTTGGCCGCTCTGGGCAGTGGCGCATCACTACGACTCGCCGATGCACTGCTGCCTCAACTGGGAGAGGAATTTTCGATTTCTCTCGGTGCCGCTTCCAGCGTCATCACCTTGTTTGCCATTGCCTATGGTTTTTCTCAATTGATGTTTGGTCCTTTAGGGGACCGCTTCGGCAAATATCTGGTCATCGCCTTCGCATCCGCCGCTTCTGCTATCACCGCGATGGTCTGCGCCCTGGCACCTGATTTTCCCGGGCTGCTGATAGGGCGCCTGCTGGCAGGGATGACGGCGGCCGCCTTAATTCCTTTGTCCATGGCCTGGATCGGCGATGCAGTGCCTTACGAAGAGCGACAGCCGGTACTGGCCCGATTCCTTCTCGGGCAGATCCTGGGGGTATCGGTAGGCATCTTTTTAGGTGGATGGGCCGCTGATTATGGCAATTGGCGTTTGCCGTTTTTTATTATCGCCATCTGGTTTGCTTTGGTGAGTGTCGGATTGTTCATGCTGAACCGTCGCCTGCCTGAGCATGCCCGCCGTACGATACCCAACGAAGGCGCGGTATGGAAAAGGCTGCCGAAAGAATTCGGTTATGTACTGTCGCAGCCCTGGGCACGCGTCGTTCTCGTCACGGTCTTCCTGGAAGGCGCATTTTTCTTCGGTGCCTTCGCCTTCATTGTCTCCCACTTACATACCATTCATGGCATGGCGCTAAGCAATGCGGGCAGTGTCGTCATGATATTCGGCCTGGGAGGATGCATTTTTGCCGCCAACTCGCGGCGCTTCCTGCGACGTTTGGGTGAGACCGGACTGGCGGCGGGCGGCTGTATGCTGCTAATGATAGCCACGCTCACCGTGGCACTGGCCCCCCTGCAATGGGCACTACCCGCTTGCCTGCTGGCTGGTACCGGCTTCTACATGTTACACAACACCTTGCAAATTCATGCAACGCAAATGGCACCGGAACGACGGGGCGCAGCAGTATCCGCCTTTGCTTCCTGCTTTTTTCTGGGCCAGTCAGCCGGCGTGGCGGCAGCCGGCATCGGTGTTGAAACCCTCAATACAACCTGGGTTATTTCGCTGGGTGCGATCGGAGTAGGGGTGGTCGGCCTGGTATTTCGCTATTTGCTGGTGCAAAAACGTCGCAACGCCCCTTGAATTAGAGAAAATGATCAACACCTGTCATAGTCCTATTCAATTACATGATCTAATACCTGTCAGTGAAGTCCTGTGCAGGAAACCACGCTGTTTTCCCTATAACGGTCACAATGACTCTCTGCGAGAGCTTGATAAACGTTGATAACCGGATTTTTTTCGACGAGTTTTAATAATGAGCTTTCTCACCCTGGATTTGAATCTTTTGCGCGT
>JAEZLB010000245.1 GCA_023435945.1 Pseudomonadota bacterium
CATATGACCAGTAGCGCTATCGGTCCAATCAGCGGCAGAAGGCGGATCATCGCGGGTTCTTTTTTTACATCGGCTGCAGCCTTGGCTTGTGCCCAAGGTGCGGAGGCTGCTGTGGCATTTTTTTCCATGATGGTTAGCCTTTGAAAATCAGGTTGTCGACTAGTACGCGTTTTTCGAAGATGCCGCGTTCGTGGAACAGGTCATAAAACTTCTGGAAGTGTCCGGCAGCGGTCGGCGTGAATTCGTCGTAGTACACGTAATCCGACATTGGCACCTCGGCCGTCAACGCTCCTTCGATAGCGGTATAACCCTTGAGATAGGGGCGTGCTTCGGCAGGGTTCTTGCGCACCAGTTCGACGCCGCGCTTGTAGGCAGCCATGTAACGCTTGGTGACTTCCGGATGTTTCTTGATGAACTCCGTAGTCAGGCTGGCAGCGCCGCCATGCCATGGAGCCATCGGATCACCCAGGATATATTTCGCCACCACGCCAACTTCCAGGTTGCGTGTCGTGCCATTCATGCGGCCGATGGTGCCGGTGGGTTCAAGTGTGTATACCGCATCAACCTGGGCTGCCACCAGTGCAGCGACATGCTGGCCTATGGGGAGTTCGATGACTCTTGCGTTGCTTACACCGGCTCGTTCCAGCATGACCTTGGTCAGCGTGACGTTCTGGATGCCGGGGCCGCAGGCAACACGCTTGCCTGTCAATTCAGCCACGCTCTTGATCGGGCTGTCCTTGGGCACCACGAACTCATCCAGCACGAATTTTTCATTGGTGGGGTTGGTGCAGAAGATCTTCAGCAAACCCGGTTGCGCGATTTCGCCGAGCGCGAGCACACCGGAGGCGGTACCGTTGGAGCTGCCTTCGGAACGGCCGGCGAGCATGCCTTCAATGACTTGCTGTGCGCTGGCGTATTTCTGAGCCTCGACGTTCAGGCCCGCTTCCTTGAAGTAGCCCTTTTCCAGTGCGGCATAAAAGGGAAGGCCGGAAGCGACTGGCCAGAATCCGATGCGGATCTTGGGACTGGCCTGCGCGTTCACGATGGCTGGCGCGCCGAGTATGGTCATGGCAGCGCCGACGGCGGCAGTCTTGAGGATTCTTCGGCGTGACAGCGAGGATGGTTGGCCGTTGACGCTTGAAACGGGGTGGTTCAGGCTGTTATCTTTGATGTTGTTCATCATTCCTCCCATGGTCATGATGTGATTGCGGTGTGGTGAAAATGTGGCTTGTGGATGCGGCTTATTGATCCGTGTTTAAAGTGCTGACATAGGATTTCCATCCTCCGTAAGCGGTAATATCGGTAGCGTCGCGGAGGCCTTCGCTCTCGCAGAGAAATCCCTGAACCTGGCTGCCATCTGCCAGTTCCAGCGTGCCGATTCCCAGCGGTGCGGGGATGGCGGCGACAAAAGATCCGTAATGTTCGATCGGCATTTCCCAGATCTCGACAGCAATTGACGTGCCTGCGTTGGCGGTGGTGCGTACCAGCCCCGGCTTGCCCGCATTGCTGCCTGATAGTGCATAAAGACGGTAGCAAGGAGCGGTAACGGTGCTTTGCACCAATCTTGCGCCGCGCTCGATGAGTTGCGGATTCAGCGGCATGCCGGATAAGTGGGCACCGACCACTGCCAGGCGAATCGTGCTGCCGCTGGGGCGGGCGATAGGCGTCGCGGCAGGAATGGGGTCGTTCGAGATGCCCAGCGTCAGGCCGGTCACTGCATGGTAGCGCGCGCCGATATCGGCCAGACGCAAATCGGAGGCGGCAGGACCGATGAAGGTGATGCCGAAAGGCAGGCCGTCATCCCTGATCGACGAGGGCACCGCCAGTGCGGCGAGGTCGAGCAGGTTCACGGCATTGGTATATATACCCAGGCGGCGGTTCAGTTCTATCGGATTCGCCTCGACTTCCTCAATGGTGTAAATGGTGGGCGCGGTAGGCACGACCAGTACATCGATATCCGACCACAGCGCGCGTACTTGCTGTTCATAGCCACGCATGCGAGTCGTGGCTATGAACAGATCGGCGGCGCTGTAGCGTTTGCCGGCACCGATGATGGTGCGCACTACCGGATGAATCTTTTCTGGATGCTGATCGAAGAAGTCTCGTATCGCAGCATAACGTTCAGCTACCCAGGCATCTTCATACAAGGCGGTGGCGGCTTGCGCCATGGGCGTGTAATCGATTTCGACCTTGATGCCGCCCAGTTGCTGCAGTCGTTCGCAGGCCAATGCAAACGCTTGTTCTGCCCGGATGTCGCCAAAGAAGGTGAGGTGTGCAGCGTCGGGAACACCGAAGCGGAAGTTTTCCGGAAAGGCGCGTGCATCGAGTTTGATGGGCCGGGAGTACGGGTCCTGAGCATCGTAACCAGCCGCTGCCATCAGCACATCAACGGCTTCACCGACGGTGCGCGCAAAGATGGAGGGGCAGTCGATATGGGCGCAGGCGGGCAGTATGCCGGCGGTGCTCAGCAATCCTCGCGTAGGCTTGAGTCCGACGATATTGTTGAAGCCGGCAGGAACGCGGCCCGAACCTGCGGTATCTGTGCCCAGTGAAAAGTCCACCAGGCCCAGCGCGACTGCGACTGCCGAACCGGAGCTGGAGCCGCCGCTGATATAGCGAGGATCAAAGGCGTTGGGTACAGCGCCGTAAGGAGAGCGTGTGCCTACCAGGCCGCATGCAAACTGATCGAGATTGGTTTTGCCGGCGATGTTTGCACCGGATTGGAGCAGTCTTTGCACCACGGTAGACGAAGCACTGGGCATGCGTTCGAAACCAGGGCATGCAGCGGTGGTGGCGTAGCCTGCCACATCGATATTGTCTTTGACGGCAAAGGTTTTTCCTGCCAGCGCTTGCGAGGCTGTGGCAGCAGTAGTCTGATTTGAACTGGGGCTGGCAACAGCGATGAAAACCGAAGCAGGTGCACTGTCCGGCGCGTTATTGGAAGCACTGCCTGCACAAGAGACAGGCGTTTTGGTGAGAGAGAATGTGTCAGGAGATGTGGATGCACTCATTTGGATACCTTCTTGTATACATGAAGGTATATGAGCATCTTCCGTGCCAGCCCTTGCTGATTGGCAACTGTTCCTGGGCGCGGACGTCTTCTTCTCGCGAATCAGGGGTGGTGCATGGAGTAATGACTATTCGCATGGGCAGAGGAGGGGCACATGCTGCCTGGATGCAGCGTGGTGCTGTGCCGGCATCCTGCTGGTGCGAAGCGTGTGAGTGTCCGAGATCGTGCGCAGAAGACGCATTGCCACGCAGGCCCGCACCTGGGGATCATGCTGAAGCAGCTTGGGGGAAGGTCTTGGCGTGCAAGGTCGTATAAGGACGCAGCCTAAGCGCTGGCTGCACGGGTTTGCAAGGCGTGCAGGCATAAAAAAACCCGGCAAGTCTGCCGGGTTATTCTTATTTTTATAGGACAGCCGAAAGGCGTCCTGTACTTCTTGTTCTTCTTACTTCTTCTTCGGATTCACTGCAGCTTTGAGCGTGGCACCAGCAGAAAAACGAGGAGTCTTGGAGGCAGCGATCTTGATGGCTTCGCCCGTTGCCGGGTTACGGCCTTTGCGAGCAGCGCGCTTGGCAACCGAGAAGGTACCGAAACCGGTAATACCTACGGTATCGCCTTTTTTCAAACGCTCAGTGATGATATCGATGAGGGTATTGACCGTATTGTTAGCCGCAGCAGCGGACATTTCGGTGCGCTTCGACAGCTCTGCAACCAATTCGCCTTTTTTCATAAGAAACACTCCATAGTTCAAGGAGCCCGCAGATTACCATAAAACAACAAAAATGCAATTCTGCTTAAGGGCTTTTTCAAGGAAAAATTCGCCTTTTTAGAGGGGAAATGGCTATTAAAAGGCGGAAGTGAGCCAAAACCAAAAAAATGGCTTCCAAAAATTGGGGCGCAAATCAAGAAAGAAATATAAAAAAATGATCCCGCAGGAATGAATCCGCAAAGGCTTCATATAAAGCGCTGGCGGCATCGCCAAGTGGAAAGGCCGGGTATCAAGTGCCCAATCATCGAGCAGGGCTGAGCGATGAGTTGGGCGCCCCTCCGGGAAACAGCGGCGATCCGGTGTGGGAAAGATCGTGAATCGGATGGGGTAATCAGCCTGCCTGCGTGAGAAAGTAATGCAAAAAGC
>JAEZLB010000017.1 GCA_023435945.1 Pseudomonadota bacterium
GGCTAACCGTCTCTGAAGATCAGGAGGCGGCGTGAGCCACCGCCCGCATTACCAGCTTCCCTGATTGAGCATCGAGGTCCAGGGTTCCTGAGGCGGCAGTGCGTCGCCTGCCTGCAGCAGTTCTATCGAGATATTGTCCGGCGAGCGCACGAAAGCCATGCGGCCGTCGCGCGGCGGGCGATTGATTGTGATGCCATGCTGCATCAGGCGTTCGCACATTGTGTAGATATTCTCGACTTCATAGGCAATGTGGCCGAAGTTGCGTCCGCCCGTATAGTTTTCCGGGTCCCAGTTATAGGTCAGTTCCACCTGAGCGTCATGGTCGCCGGGGGCAGCCAGATAAACCAGCGTGAATCGTCCCTGCGGATACTCGCGCTCACGCACGACTTCCAGTCCCAAGGCATCGCGGTAAAAACGCAGTGAAGCTTCCAGATCGGTGACACGCACCATGGTATGCAGATATTTCATGATTTTCCCTTTTACGTCACAGCATGCCAGGCATGTGGTGCCGTGATGTTGAACAGATGATCAGCATTGTAGAAGACTTTGCTGAGGCTGGCTGAAGGTCATGGTGTGTCTGTCGGAGTGAGCTGAGGATAATCCAGGGGCAGCAACAGAGGCCGTACACGAGAGCGCAGGAGCGAGGAAGGGCTCAGCTGTGGGACGCGTCTTTGCCAGACTGCAAGCGTGTCGGGAGCGGTATCGGCTGTTTCAACAGGTCGAGAAATTTATCGGTCGCAACTGCCGGAGAAAAAAGAAAGCCCTGACCATAATCGCAGCCGGCATGCACTAGGCATTCCAGTTGTTCCCGGGTTTCTATGCCTTCTGCCACCACTTCCTTGCCAAGCTTGTGCGCCATGACAATGATGGTTTCCGCGATAGTGCGGCTATCCTGGTCGGTAAGAATATTCTGCACGAACGAGCCATCGATCTTCAGGTAATCGATGTCGAATTTCTGGAGATAGGCCATGGACGAATAACCGGTGCCGAAATCGTCCAATGCCACCTGTATGCCGGCATCGCGGAATTCCAGCAGGCGGTTGGCAACGCGGGTAGAGGCATTCAGCAGGGCGCTTTCAGTGATTTCCACGCAGATGCTATGCGCGGGCAGTCCAAGGTTCAGCATGTAGTCCAGCCAGTTATCTTCGGTTTCCTTCGCCATGAATTGCACCGGCGATTTATTGACCGTGATCTGGAAGGGCATGCCCAGATGTTCGCTGCAGCGCTTGGAAAACCAGGCGGCTTCACGGAAAATCCAGTTTCCTATGGTGCGTATTAATCCTGATTCTTCGGCAAGTGGAATGAACAGGGAAGGAGCGATATTGCCCAGCGTGGGATGGCGCCAGCGCAGTAATGCTTCTGCCTTGGTAATGCGACCGGTATGCAGATTCACAAGAGGTTGGTAATGCACTTCGAACTGGTTCAGCAGCAAGGCGCTGTGCAGATCGTTGTTCAGGCGCAGGCGCAGATGCGCCTTGTCATCCATTTCGCGAGTGAAGTAATTGAATTGATTCTTGCCCGTCTGCTTGGCGGCGTACATGGCCTGATCCGCCTTGCGCATCAGTTCCTCGCTGCTGGTTCCATCCAGCGGATGCAATGCAATGCCGATGCTGCCCGATACATGGCCGATATCCTCGCCGAGCGTAAAGGGTTCGGACAGGGCCAGCAGTATCTTCTGGCAAATGAGTTCCACATGATCCAGGTGGCGTAGCTCGGACAGGATAATGGTAAATTCATCGCCACCCAGGCGTGAGACGATGTCGGTTTCACGTAGGCAGTGTTTCAGCCTTCGCGCGGCCTCCATCAGCAGCAGATCGCCGGCGTCGTGGCCATAGAGGTCGTTGACCTGCTTGAAGCCGTCCAGGTCGATAAACAACAATGCCAGTTGATGCTGATTGCGTTTGGCCCGCATCAGTTGGACTTCGAGCTGTTCCCTGAACAGGCGGCGATTCGGTAAGTTGGTCAGTGCATCAAGATTAGCCTGGCGCCAGGTCAGTTCTTCTGCCTTTTTCCTTACGGTGATATCGCTTAATGTACCGCTTATGGTTAATGGCTTGCCCTGTGCATCCCTTTCCACGATGATGCCGCGTGACTTTACCCACTTCCAGTCGCCGGTGTACGTTCTCAAGCGGTATTCGGCTTCATAGATAGGCGTCACTTCATTGGCGCAGTCATTCAGGGCGGTTGTCACTCGCTCCCTGTCATCGGGATGGATGGTGTCATGCCAGTCATCTTCCGTACCGTTGAACCCGTTTTGCTGCGAGATCAGCAACTGGGCGATGCCGCCTGAGAAGATGAAGCGGCGTTTTTGGATATCCCATTCCCATATGCCTTCGCCGGTGCCTTCGATGACGAGCTTCAGGCGTTCGTTCGAGATGCGCAGCTTCTCCTGGGCTTCTTTCAGCTCGGTGACATCACGCAGCATTACCTGGATCGCAGGCTGGTTTTCCCATTGCACGCGTCCGCAAATGGCCTGCACTTCTATCGGTGTGCCATCCAGACAGCGCAGGCGCAATTCCACCAGGGAAGGTTTCTGATTTTCCTCAAGCAGAAAAGGGCGTTGAACTTTTACAAGCTCCCGGAATTCTGTGTCGACAAAGGCGGAGATATCCTGCCCCAGGATAGCGCCTACCGATGGCGCCCGCAGTAGCTCCACGGCGCGCGGATTGGCATAAACGAACTTGCCATCCAGGTCGACCAGAATCGCATCAGGGCTGTATTCGGTCAGCAGCCGGAAACGTTCCTCGTTGGCACGCAGGATAGATTCAGCCTGCTTGGCTTCCGTGATGTCCTGCATAATGCCTATACTTCGCACCGGCTGACTGTTCTGATCTAACTGCAGCAGACCGCGCACGGCGACCCAGATGGTTCTTCCGTCGGGCCGCCTCATTCTGAGCTCGACATTGAATGTCTGGTCTGCATGCAGCGCTTGCTCGCGCAGGTAGCGAGTCTTGGGCAGGTCTTCGGGAACGATCATCGCGCGCCATTCGTCCGGGCGTATCAGGCTCTGGCCGGCGGGGAGGCCCAGCACGCGTGCGGCAATCGGGGAAATATGCGTTACGCCGGCAAAGGTATCCTGTTCCCAGGTGCCTATGTCCGCTGCTTCCGTCGCCAGTCGATAGCGGATCTCCGTATCATGCATGGCCTGCTCACCGACTTTCCTGTCGGTGATATCGAACATGACGCCGGCCACCCTGACTGCTTTGCCTTCCGTATCGTGAATGCCGACACCACGCACCACTATCCAGCGGATCTCGTTATTCGGGCGCCTGATGCGAAATTCCATGTCGAAGGGAATGCCCGTGGAGATGGCACGCTGCAACCGCTCGCCAAATAAGGGCAGGTCATCGGGGAGAATGAGCTGGTTGAGATCCTGAACCGAGCACACCAGAGATCTGGAGTCCCATCCAAGTATTGCAGCCGTAACCGGACAGTGCGTTACCTGATCGCTGAGCAAATCGCGTTCCCAGAAGCCGATTTTTGCGGCTTCCGTTGCGAGGTGAAAGGTGAGTTCATTTCTCAGTGTTTGCATGCCAGAGCTCTAGGAAGAGGGCTCCTTGGGAATTAGGGTTCAATTGCAACAGCTGATGTGTACACCATCACCTTATTCACATTCTTGTTCTGCGCGCGTCAGGTGAAAAGAAAGCTACAGGCTGACAGACATTATATTGAAGTACTGGCATGACATTCAATCAAAGCTGGAGGATGTGGGTAAATGACGGCACCGCATCGTGATTCATCCCAAAAAGAGCGCGATTTTTCATGTGCCAGCAGATGCCAGAATTAACAGTGCATTGCATTTTGTGCAAGTTAGCTGTGCAGGCGGTGATGCAAAGGGAAAGCGTTATCTCAGTGTTGTCGAACTCAAAGCAAGTCGGTTTGCGAGGTACCAGAACTGGACACTCATAAACAGGCTCCCGAAGGAGCCTGTGTATTTGCCATATGTGCTTGTGTGGCTTCTGCTGCCCCGCTACTCCTTAGAACGCTTCCCACTCGTCCTTATTGACTGCCGATGGAGCGGCCTTTGCGGGTCTCACTGGCGCTGCAACAGGATGCTTGGACAGAGGAGATGCCGCAGCCACCGAAGCCGGAGGTGGGCTGGCCGGCTTTGCTGGCGATGGCTTGTTGACTTTGGCTGTCTGACCGGTTTGCCCGCTCGACAAGCGGAATACGCTGACGATCTGCGCCAGGTTTGCCGCTTCTTCCTGCATCGATTGGGAAGCAGCGGCAGCTTCCTCCACCAGCGCTGCATTCTGCTGGGTCACGTCATCCATTTGGGATACAGCCTGATTCACCTGCTCGATGCCGGCAGCCTGTTCCTGGCTGGCCGCCATGATTTCAGCCATGATGTCGGTGACCCGCTTCACGCTGTCGACCACCTGGTTGATGGTATTACCCGCTTCGCCCACCAGCACCGAACCGGCCTCCACCTTCTGCACCGAGTCACCGATCAGCTCCTTGATTTCCTTGGCCGCCGATGCCGAACGCTGGGCCAGATTGCGCACTTCGCTGGCCACCACCGCAAATCCGCGGCCCTGCTCACCGGCACGCGCTGCTTCCACTGCCGCATTCAAGGCCAGGATA
>JAEZLB010000042.1 GCA_023435945.1 Pseudomonadota bacterium
CGGGCACCCAGCGACGAATGGCCGCAACTCCCATGGGGAATTGCGGCCATTCGTGAGCTAGCGGAGCTGGATCACAGCTCGGTGGTGGTACCACCGGCAGCGGCGCTCTTCTCCTTCGCGGAGCCCGAGAACTTGTTCGCGGTCACCTGAACGGCAACCGTGAGCTCGCCCTCGCCGAGAACCTTGACGAGCTGGTTCTTGCGAACCGCACCCGCGGCAACGAGCTCGGCGATGCCGACCTGTCCACCTTCGGGGAACAGGCGAGCGATGTCGCCGACGTTCACAACCTGGTACTCGGTGCGGAACGCGTTCTTGAAGCCCTTGAGCTTGGGCAGACGCATGTGAAGCGGCATCTGTCCACCCTCGAAGGCGGCCGACACGTTCTTGCGTGCCTTGGTGCCCTTGGTGCCGCGACCTGCGGTCTTACCCTTCGAGCCCTCACCGCGGCCGCCAAGAGTCTAGTCGGTCTTGGCGCCGGGCGCGGGGCGGAGGTGGTGCAACTTGATGGTCATGGTTAGACCTCCTCAACCGTGACGAGGTGGCGCACCACGTTGATCAGACCACGGTTCTGCGCGTTGTCCTCACGAACGACCGACTGGCGAATGCCCTTCAGTCCGAGGGTGCGCATGCTGTCCCGCTGGTTCTGCTTCGTACCGATGGTGCTCTTGACCTGGGTGACCTTGAGCTGTGCCATTTACTTCACGCTCCCAGCCTGTGCACGAGCGCGCAGCATGCCGGCCGGGGCCACGTCCTCGAGGGGCAGGCCACGACGGGCTGCAACCTCTTCCGGACGCTGCAGACCCTTGAGGGCGGCAACCGTCGCGTGCACGACGTTGATCGCGTTGTCGCTACCGAGCGACTTGGCGAGGATGTCGGAGACGCCTGCGCACTCGAGCACGGCACGCACCGCGCCACCGGCGATCACACCGGTACCCGGGCTGGCCGGACGCAGCATGACGACACCGGCCGCCGCCTCGCCCTGGACCGGGTGCGTGATGGTGCTGCCGATGAGCGGCACACGGAAGAAGCTCTTACGAGCCTCCTCGACGCCCTTCTGGATGGCCGCAGGAACTTCCTTGGCCTTGCCGTAGCCGACGCCGACGAGTCCGTTGCCGTCGCCCACGATCACGAGAGCGGTGAAGCTGAAGCGCCGACCACCCTTGACGACCTTCGACACGCGGTTGATGGAGACGACCCGCTCGATGTGGTTCGACTTCTCGGCGGCGTTGTCACGACGGTTGTCGCGACGATCGCGGCCACCGCGGTTGTCACCCTGGTTCGGGCCATTCTGTCCGGCGGGTCCGCTTCCGCCGTCACGCCTTTGACGTCCCGGCATCAGGCATTCCTTCCGTTAGTAATGTTGGTCATCAGAACTTCAACCCGCCTTCGCGAGCTGCATCGGCCAGGGCCGCGATGCGGCCGCTGTAGGTGTGGCCACCGCGGTCGAAGACCACGGCCTCCACGCCGGCTGCCTTGGCACGCTCGGCGATCAGCTGACCGACCTTGGCGCCACGGGCCTTCTTGTCGCCGTCCAGTGCACGCACATCGGCCTCGATGGTCGACGCGGCGGCCAGCGTCTTGCCGGCCAGGTCGTCCACCAGCTGCACGTGGATGTGGCGCGACGAGCGGTTCACGACCAGGCGCGGACGCTCGGGGGTGCCGGAGACCTTCTTGCGGAGACGGAAGTGACGACGCGCCTTCGACAGACGACGCGTGGTGGACACGTCCTTGCCCAGCGGAATCCGCTTGGCTTTCTGGTTTGCAGTCTGGCTCATATCACTTACCCGTCTTTCCGACCTTGCGACGGACCTGCTCACCCTCGTAGCGGATGCCCTTGCCCTTGTACGGGTCGGACTTGCGCAGGCGGCGGATGTTGGCCGCGATCTGGCCGACCTTCTGCTTGTCGATGCCGGAGATCGAGAACTTCGTCGGCGTCTCCACCGCGAAGGTCACGCCTTCGGGAGCGTTGATGGTCACGGGGTGGCTGTAGCCCAGCGCAAACTCCAGGTTGGATCCCTTGAGCTGCACGCGGTAACCGACTCCGAAGATCTCCATCTTGGTGGTGTAGCCCTCGGTCACCCCGGTCACCAGGTTGGCGATCAGGGTGCGCGACAGGCCGTGCAACGAGCGGTTGCGGCGCTCGTCGTTCGGACGGGCCACCACGATGGCGCCGTCGTCGTCACGAGAGACGCTGATCGGCTCGGCCACGTCGAGGGTCAGCGTGCCCTTGGGGCCCTTGACCGACAGGTTCTGGCCGTCGATGGTCACGTCGACCCCGTTGGGGACGGTGACCGGCTGCTTTCCAATGCGAGACATGTATCTAGCCCTCTCTCACCACACGTAGGCGAGAACCTCGCCGCCGACGCCCTCACGGGCAGCCTGGCGGTCAGTCCTCAGACCGGACGACGTGGAAATGATCGCCACACCGAGCCCACCGAGCACACGCGGCAGGTTGGTGGACTTCGCGTACACCCGCAGACCGGGCTTGGACACCCGGCGCAGGCCCGCGATGCTGCGTTCACGGCTCGGGCCGTACTTGAGTTGCACGACCAGGGACTTGCCCACCCGAGCATCCTCGGTGCGGTAGTCGCTGATGTAGCCCTCGGACTTCAGGATCTCGGCGATGTTGGCCTTGATCTTGCTGTGCGGCAGGGTCACTTCGTCGTGATACGCCGAATTGGCGTTGCGCAGACGTGTCAAGAAGTCTGCGATCGGATCCGTCATGGTCATGACAGCCGGTTCACCTTTCTCGCGGCGGTTCCCACCGGGTTCGATCCCATTGGGGGCCTGCCGCAACCTGTTTCGTAGTTACGGTCTGGAGCCGGCTTACCAGCTGGACTTCTGCACACCCGGCAGTTCGCCGGCGTGTGCCATTTCGCGCAGGCAGATCCGGCACAGGCCGAACTTGCGGAACACCGAGTGCGGACGGCCGCAGCGGTTGCAGCGGGTGTAACCCCGCACCTTGAACTTGGGCTTCTTGTTGGCCTTGTTGACCAGTGCCTTCTTAGCCATGGGCTCAGTTCTCCTTGAACGGGAAG
>JAEZLB010000064.1 GCA_023435945.1 Pseudomonadota bacterium
CGCATTGCAGGCTCAACGCGGAGGCTACCCGAGCCAATCGACGTTGACATGACGCGCAAAAGAAAGCCGGGGGAGAAGACATCCCTGTCCCTCCCCGGCCCAGTGACAGTCTCGAGCGAGCGAACCAGGCACTCTCGAGACCGTCCGGTCAGCGTTCTAGCTACCAGACTCACAAACCATCCGTGGCTTGCGTGGGAGTAACTTTACGCAGCTTGGAAAGACGCGTACGCCGAATTTATACCCAGTTCACACAGAAATGCCCCTCAACGTTCATCGGACAGAATGAGCTTTAATGGGACGACGAATTGCCTGGGCCAGCGAGCCTTGTGCGACGGGACTGAATGGCAGTTACGTTCTTGAGCTCCGCATGGGCGAGTTCGGCCTTGCGCGCCCAAACGAGATCTTGAATGCCCTGGATCGGTTTGTACTCAGCGACCGTCTGCATCAACAACTGCCGAACACCATCGCAGTCAAACCGATTGAGCGCTATCGCTAGCTCATCAAGAACTTGCTGGACCTGCGACCAAGGCAAGGAATGCTCAATGGCACGCATGATCATAGGATGCTCAGTGCCCGTTACATTTGTTCCGATGAGCAACTCTTCGAACAACTTCTCGGCCGGACGTAGGCCGCTGTACACGATCTCGATATCGCCTTCTGGATTGTCCTCATCACGAACGGTGAGGCCCATCAGGCTGATCATGCGCCTAGCCAGATCGGCGATACGAACAGGCTTGCCCATGTCGAGCACAAAGACATCGCCACCTTGGCCCATCGAACCCGCCTGAAGAACAAGTTGCGCGGCCTCCGGGATGGTCATGAAGTAGCGGATGACATCCTTATGAGTAACCGTTACTGGACCGCCCCTACGGATCTGCTCACGAAACAGCGGCACGACCGACCCTGATGACTCGAGCACGTTGCCGAAGCGAACCATGCAGAAACGCGTGCCAGATCCTCGCTGATGAAGACCTTGCAGCACAATTTCTGCGAATCGCTTGGTCGCGCCCATGACGTTTGTTGGATTGACTGCCTTGTCGGTCGAGATCAGCACAAAGGTCTCTACCCGGCACTCCAGCGCCGCCTCTGCTGCGTGCCACGTGCCAAAAATGTTATTGAACACTCCGTGGATGATGTTCTGCTCAACGATCGGGACGTGTTTGTAGGCGGCGGCGTGATAGATCGTCTGAACACCGTAGATGTGGAGAATTTCACGCATGCGAGGCTTGTGATGTGCATCGCCAAGCAAGGCCACGATGTCCACGGACAGCTGTTCATTCGCCACGAGCATCCTCAGTTCTCGCTCAATGTTGTACAGAGCGAGCTCAGACATCTCGAAGAGAAGCAGCTGCAAAGGCTTGAGAAACAAAATCTGGCGGCAAAGCTCCGAGCCTATGGATCCACCAGCACCGGTCACCATCACGACTTTGCCCTGAATACACGCATCAAGGAGTCGCTCGTTGGGAGGCACCGGATCGCGTCCAAGCAAATCTCCCACATCAACGTCACGAATATCTTCGACCCTCGCGTGACCGGCTAGGATGGCGCCGTAGTCCGGAACTGTCTGCACGAGCAACGACAGTGGTTCGATCGCCTTCAGAATTTCCTGTCTGCGCCTGCGGGTTTGAGAAGGAAGCGCGAGAAGCACAGCTCCCACGCCCTCGTCCCTCACTAGATCCGGCAATGCACGCAGTGAGAAGACTTCGAGCCCATTGATTGTGCTGCCGTGCAGCGAGTCATTATCGTCGATGAAAGCAACTGGCTGATATCGCCCGCTTCGGATCAATCCGGTAGCCAGCTGCACGCCGGCCGCGCCTGCGCCGTAGATCGCAACCCGCTGCGTGCCATTCGACCACCGGAAGTTGAGCAGGCCCCTGACAAGAAATCGAGTGCCGCCCACATATATAAGTGCGAAGGCCCAGTAGATCGGTATGGCAGTGATCGGAATGGCGCGATGCGGCCATAGCAAAGCAATCGCTGCAAGAAGAACGACGGACGCTGTGACACCTGTTGCGACTACCAGCACGGCACGTGGCCCGAGATACCGGATAACAGCCCGATACAAACCAAGTTTCACGAAAACAGGGATAGTCGTCGCGAGGACGGACACGTAGATCCACTCCGCATCCTGAGAAAGCTCGGCGAGCTCTCCGAGTCGCAAAGAAATGGCCGCCCAGAGCACGAGCGGTATCCCGACAGCATCCGCCATCAACATCAACAGTCGCTTCTGCGAGCGGGGCAAATGGGCGAGGCGATTCGCAAACCGCTCTATCCACTTTGGCATCGAATCCGTCATGAACACCAGACTCCCTGATGGCTTATGGCGCAGCACTAAAAAAAACGCACCATTAGCCTAGCGAACTCATCCGTAAAGTTTCCCAGATCGGGCGCGGGATTGCATGCCTCTTTTCCCTAGAGACTCATCACTCAATGAGGCTCCTCGCGCCCGGCACCTGCTCTGACGGCGATCAGCGACAAGACTATTAATACAGTCGCCAGTACCAGCCACGAGCTTCGGCTCCACGTTCGTGCAATCAGTGCTGCCGGCAACAAGACCAGAATGTTGAACGACAGTACGGAAAGCGTGACACGGCCATGGCTCTTCCAACGCGTGGCAAGGCGCTGATAAGCATGCGAACGGTGCGGCTCGAAAGCGCTCTTGCAGGATAGCATCCGTCGCAAGAGTGTGAACGTCGCATCAACTAGGAAAACGGCCGCCAGTATGAGCCATATTACTAGCATCCCGGGATCCTCCTGAATAAAGACTAGACAACAAACGGAAAGAACGTAACCCAGGTATCCGCTGCCAACATCTCCCATGAATATCTTGGCCCGCGGCCAGTTGAACAGTAGAAATCCGGAGACAGCGCCGACGAAAGCCAGCACAAAATGGAGTACCTGATGCCCACTTCCAGCGGGCCAGCAGAAGGCAATGCCAGCGACTGCTACGAACACTGCTTCTGAAGCAGCTAGCCCGTCGATGCCATCCATGAAGTTAAAAAGGTTTAGCATCCACACGACTGCGAGGACCGCGAGGACGTCACCCAGCAATCCGAGGGCAATCGTCATATCGCCGAGGCGAATGCTTGGGACACCACCGATCAGATACACCGCCAGAATAGCGGCTCCGAAATGCACAGGGAGCCGAACCTTTACCGGCAACGAAAGACGATCATCCATATATCCAACCGCTGCGATCGCCAGTCCGCCGCAAACCAGAACAAGAACCAAGGAAGAGGACATTTGGCCCGTGCGCCATGAAAGAACCGACGCAAGAGTTGTTATGATTACGAAGCTGAGCCCGCCACCTCGAGGCGTTGGCGCTTCATGCGAACTCCGTTGATTGGGCACGTCCACCAGTCCTTGACGAGCCGCGGATCGCTTCAGCAGAAGCGTGATGGCAGCCGAGCCGAGAAAGGACACTAAGAATAGAACTATCGTCTCGGTTCTAGCTTGCATGACAATCGAATATGTACTGCTCATGAAACAATGTATGTCGTGGCTAAAGGCCCGGCACGATGTAGAGGTTAGATGATGAAGAACTACTCGGTAAGAACGCGAGCCTTGGTTACTGGTGGAGCTGGATTTCTCGGATCTCACCTATGCGATAGACTATTGAGAGACGGTCGCGAAGTGTTGTGCGTCGATAATTTCTTCACGGGTGCCCGCAGCAATATCGAGCATTTGCTTCCGCATCCCTCGTTTGAACTCCTGCGGCATGACGTCACGTTTCCGTTGTACGTGGAAGTCGACGAGATCTACAACCT